>NZ_CAXFDV010000139.1:0-2169 GCF_964001545.1 uncultured Aquincola sp. | reverse complement strand
TCCGGCGTCTTGAGCTTTTGCGGCTCGGGCGCCCAGGCTTGCGGGCTGGTGAGCAGCGCCTGGTACACGGTGGGCAGGTCGCCATTGCTGCGTTGCCAGGCTTGCACCATGCGGTCGACCAGCGCCGGCGGCGGATCGTCGGCCACGAAGTGGCGCGCCAGCTGGCCGCAGACGAAGCGGGCGGTGGCCGGGTGCTGCGCCAGGTGCTGCAGCACGGCCAGCAGGCTGCGGCCGTCGTCGGCGTCGTCGAAGGTACGGCCGAGCAGCGGCTGCGCGCCGGGCTCATGCCAGGCCGGGTCGAAGCGGGTGGGCACGAAGGCGTCCTTCGCCGGTGCCGCGCTGTCGGGCGCTGGCGGCGTCACCACCCGCCAGCCCGTGAGCACCTTGGCGAAGGCGGTGACGTCGGCCTGCGTGTACACGCCCTGGCGGGCCGAGACGGCGCCCAGCGTGTGAAGCTCCAGCACCTCGCGCGCCAGGTTCTCGTTCAGGCCCACGCGGCGGCTGGCCAGTGCGGCGTCTTCGGGCTGGCGGGCTTGCCGCTGCGCCAGCCGCGTGGCCAGCCGCGAGAGGGGGCCGGCGGAGCTTTCGTTGTCCAGGTAGCGCAGCATGGCCGCGTGCGTGGTGCTGGCCACCAGCATCGTCTCGAAGCGGCCGGCGATGTGCGGGCGGATGGCCTCGCGCTCGAAGCTGCCGGCCAGGCCGCGCATGCTGGCCTTGCCGGTGGACACGGTGAAGTGGTTGCTCCAGAACATCGCCAGCCGCTCGGCAAAGGGCCGCGGGCTGCGCACGGCGGTGGCCAGGCGGGCGCGCTGGTCGGCCAGCAGGGCCTCACGCAGCGGTTGTTCTGAGACAACGGCGGCCGGGGCGGAAGCGGCTGCATCCACCTCGCGCGCCATGCGCCGCCGCCGCACCACGTCGGCCTGCAGCGCCACCGCTTCGGCGCTGCTGGGCAGCGCGGGCTTGCCGGGCAGGTCGAGCTGGGGTTCGGCAGGCCCGACTTGCGCCAGCAGCCAGGCCAGCGGATCGGGGCGCACGTTGTCCAGCGTGGCTTCACCCAGGCCGAAGCGGTGGGCGGCGATGGCGGCACGGCGGGCGGCGTCGGGGTACTGCATGCCTTTGCAACGCAGCGGGGCGGGTGCCGGTTGAAGCCGCCGCCCCGCTGAAAGGCTTTTTTACGCGGCCGGCAGGTCGGCCAGCGGTGCCGGGTCGTAGTCGCCGGCCAGCGCGCGCCACACGCGCTCGGCGGTCACCGGCATCTGGATGCGCTCGGCCGCAGCGCCCTGGCCGGCAGCGTCCAGCGCGTCGATCACGGCATTGACCACCGCCGGCGTGGCGCCGATGGTGCCCAGCTCGCCCACGCCTTTGACGCCCAGCGGGTTGGTCAGGCACGGAATGGAGGTGTCGAACTGCGTCTTGAAGCCGACGAAGCCGTCGGCATGCGGCATCGCATAGTCCAGGAAGCTGGCCGTCAGCAGCTGGCCGCTGCTGCCGTCGTACACCACCTGTTCCAGCAGCGCCTGGCCAATGCCCTGCACCGCGCCGCCTTCGATCTGCCCGCGCACGATGGCGGGGCTGACCACGCGGCCGATGTCGTTGACCGAGGCATAGGCCACGATGGCCACCTGGCCGGTGGCGGGGTCAATTTCCACCTCGCAGATGTGGCAGCCGTTGGGCCAGCTGGGGGCGCTGACGGCATTGGTCACGTCCACGGTGATGCGCTGCGTGGGCTGGCGGCCAGCCAGCTCGAACAGGCCAATGCCCAGGTCGGTGCCGGCCACGCTCAGGCGGCCTTCGCGGTACTCGATGTCGCCGGCCGGGGCTTCCAGTGCTTCGGCCGCCAGCTGGCGGGCCGTGTCCACCGTGCGCTCGGAAGCCACCCGCACCGCGGAGCCGCCGGTGAAGAGGGACCGCGAACCTGCGCTGCCAAAGCCGTTGGCGCGGTCGGTGTCGCCCTGCAGCACGCGGATGCGGTCGATGGGCACGCCGAACACGTCCACCGCCAGTTGCGCATAGCTGGTGGCGATGCCCTGGCCCATGGCCTGCGTGGCCGAGGTGAGTTCGATGTAGCCATCGGCCGTGACGTCCACCACCACGCGCTCTTCCAGCGCATTGCCGCCGGTCCATTCCAGGAAGGTGGCGATGCCGCGGCCGCGCAGCCGGCCACGGGCC
>NZ_CAXFDV010000138.1:0-5699 GCF_964001545.1 uncultured Aquincola sp. | reverse complement strand
GGCCCTGGTCCACGTCCACATGCAGCCAGCGCGGCGCGTCGGGCCGGCTCTTGGGGTCGAAGTAGGGGCTGGCGGGGTCGAACTGCGTTGCGTCCGGATAGGCGGTGCCGGCCACACGGGCGAGGCCCGCGATGCCCGGCTCGGGGCAGGACGAGTGATAGAACAGCACGCCGTCACCCGGCTGCATCGCATCGCGCATGAAGTTGCGCGCCTGGTAGTTGCGCACGCCGGTCCAGGGCACGCGGCCCAGGCGCACGAGGTCGTCGATCGAGCACTCGTCGGGCTCGCTCTTCATCAGCCAGTAGGCCACGAAAGGGGTGCGTCAGCGGAGGGAGAAAGGAGGGTGTCCGCCGCAAGCCGCGAGCCGCATTCCCGAACCCCAAAGGGAAGTTCAGGTGGGCGAGGTCAGCAAGGCTTCGGGTTCATCTGACGCGAGACGATCACACCAGCCGAGCGATGTTCCAAGCCCTTGGTCATAGACCATCGGTTCGAGGAAATATAGGACCCGCGCGAATGCGACGGACGAGTTCATTCTAAGCCCCGACCGTGCTGCCGGCGGTAGGAGAAGGCCGGCATTTCCATGGCACGCGACGGGTCTAGCGGTTGGTTCAAATGAGGTGGCCGTCGTCGCCCAGGGCCTGGTCGATGCGGCGCATCAGCGCGCCGACATCCACCCGCGGTGGCGCGGCTTCGCCTTCTGCCGGCGGGGCCGGCGGGCGCTCGGCCAGCTGGTAGGCCAGGTTGAGGGCGGCCAGCACCGCGATGCGCTCGCGGGCCTTCACACGGCCGGCATCGCGGATGGCGCTCATCTCGCGGTCGACGCTGGCCACCGCCGCCATCAGCGAATGCTCGCCGCCTTCGGGGCAGCCGAGGATGTAGCTCTGGCCGAGGATGGTGACTTCCATCTGCTTCATCGGGCGTCGCCTCCGTTGGCGGGCAGGCGGTCGAGCAGCGCGTCGATGCGGGCGCGTGCGGCGTTAAGTCGGGAGCGCATCTGGTCGCGTTCGATGGTCACGGCGTCCACCTGCTGCTGCAGCAGCAGGTTGGTGCGCTTGAGTTCCTCGTGTCGCAGCACGAGGCGTTCGATCCGCTCGGCAAGATCTTCGAGGGTGGGCATGGCAGGGCGGCAGCTAGGGGAGCCCCTGATTGTAGGCGGGGGTACTGGTAGCATCGGCGCCGTTGGTGCCTGGGTTGCGCTTCGTTGCAGCCCGGGGTAAACGGGAAGCAGGAAGGCCAAGCCCCACGGGCGATGCCCAACCTGCGCTGCCCCCGCAACGGTAAGCGGACGGATCGGTTGATCGCATCAACCATCCAGCGACGAGCTCTCTGCCACTGGGTGGCCGGCCTGCAAGGCCGCGCCTGGGAAGGCGCTGCGTCGAGTCCGCCAGCCCGGATACCGGCCAACAAGCGGTGACGCGCCCTTTGCAGGGTGCTCGCCTTGTCGCAGACACCCGCGGGGAAGCAGGTGGCTGCATTTGTTGTCCCTGGCCTTTTCATGAATTCAAACCTTTCCGCGCTGCGTGCGCGCCCGGCGTCGTGGACGCTGCGCCTGGCCGTGGCCGCCTGTTTGGCCGGCGGCACTGCCGCCCATGCCCAGACCGTGGTGGTCACCGGCAGCCGTGAGCCGCTGCCCCTGGACCGTGTGACCGCCGACGTGGTGGTGATCGATGCCGACCGCATCCGCACCAGCAGCGCCGATTCGGTGGAAGACCTGCTGCGCCGCGAGGCCGGCGTGCAGGTCTCGCGCAACGGCGGGCCGGGCAAGAGCGCGGCCGTCTTCATCCGCGGTGCCAGCGCCAGCAACACCGTGGTGCTGATCGACGGTGTGCGCATCGGCTCGGGCACGCTGGGCCAGGTCGAGTTCGAGGCGCTGTCGCTGTCGCAGATCGACCGCATCGAGGTGTTGCGCGGCCCCGGCTCCAGCCTCTATGGCGCCGATGCCGCCGGCGGCGTGATCCAGATCTTCACCCGCACCGGCAAGGCCGGCGGCGGCCTCAACCTCGAGGCCCATGCGGCCGTGGGCGGCTATGGCGCGCGCCAGGGCGGGGTGGCCTTCAGCGGCGCCAGCGGCGCCTTCGACTATGCGGCGTCCATCGCCCATGAAAGCGACGACGGCGTGTCGGCCATACGGCCCGGCGACCGCTTCGGCAACTACAACCCCGACAAGGACGGCCACCTGCGCACCAGCAGCAGCCTCAAGCTGGGCTTCACGCCGGTGGACGGCCATCGCCTGGGCCTGCTGGTGACGGACAACCGGCTGCGCTCGCAGTACGACGGCAGCGAGTACCTGGCGCCCAGCTTCGCGCAGGACGCGACCGGCGACATGCGCAACACGCTCAAGACCCGCGTGGTGGCGCTGGACTACCGCGGCCGCGTGTCCAACGCCTGGACCACCTCGGTGCAACTGGCGCGCAACACCGACGACCTGGTCAGCGGCTTCCGCGCGCCCGACAGCTACCGCACCGAGCGCGACCAGTTCACCTGGCAGAACGCCTGGACGCCCGATGCCGACACCCAGGTGGTGCTGGCCTATGAGCACCTGGGCGAAAAGGCCGAGAGCAGCAGCTACGTGCAAGGCGAGAGCCGCCACAACAATGCGCTGGTGCTGGGCTGGTCGGGCCGCTTCGGCGCCCACACGCTGCAGGCCGACCTGCGGCGTGACGACAGCTCGGTCTACGGCGGCAACACCACCGGCCGCCTGGGTTGGCGCATGAGCCTCACACCCGCCTGGAGCGTGCGGGCGCTGGCCGGCACCACCTTCCGCGCGCCCAGCTTCAACGACCTGTACTTCCCCGACTACGGCGTGCCCGGCATCGAAGCCGAGCGTGGCCGCAGCGTGGAGGCGGGCGTGGAGTGGCGCCGCAACGGCAGCGAGGCCGCGGCCACCGTCTACCGCAACCGGGTGAAGAACCTGATCGCCTACCAGCCCGATGCCAGCTTCTGCCCGCCGGGCGCGGGCTACCAGTACGGCTGCGCCGGCAACGTCGGCCGCGCGGTGATGCAAGGTGCCACGCTGAGCGGCGCCCACCGTGTTGGCGCGCTGCAGCTGCGCGCGACGGTCGACTTCCTCGATGCCACCGACGACGACACCGGCGCCCGCCTGACCCGCCGCGCCGCCCACCAGGAAAGCCTGTCGGCCGACTATGAGCTGGGCACCTGGAGCTTCGGCGCCGCGCTGCAGTCGGTGGGCCGCCGGCCCGATGGCAACGTGAACCTGGGCGCCTATGCGCTGCTGGACCTGAGCGCCCGCTGGCGCTTCATGCCGCAGTGGCAGCTGGAAGCCAAGGTGCTGAACGTGGCCGACAAGGACTACAGCCCGGCGCGTGACTACCAGGCGCTGGGCCGCCAGGCCTGGCTGGGCCTGCGCTACAGCGCACGCGGGCTGTAAGCAGCAGGGCGGCGGCCATGCATGAGCTGATCCTCGGCGGGCAGAAGAGCGGCAAGTCACGCACCGCCGAAGCGCGTGCTGCCGCCTGGCTGCAGGCCGCCCCTGGCCACGAGGCCACGCTGCTGGCCACCGCGCTGGCCGGCGACGACGAGATGGACCGCCGCATCCAGCGTCACCGCGAAGAGCGCGCGGCGCGCGTGCCCGGCCTGGCCACGGTGGAAGTGCCGCAGGCGCTGCCTGAGGCGGTGCAGCAGCTGGCCACACCGCAGCGGCTGCTGGTGGTCGATTGCCTGACGCTGTGGCTCACCCAACTGGCCATGCCCTTGCACGGCCCGGCGGCCGACGAAGCCGCGCTGGCCGCGCAGCGCAGCGCGCTGTGCCGGGCGCTGGCGCAGGCGGCCGGGCCGGTGGTGCTGGTGAGCAACGAGATCGGCCTGGGCGTGGCACCGATGTCGCGCGAGGCGCGGCGTTTCATCGATGCACTGGGCCTGCTGCACCAGGCGGTGGGCGCGGCGTGCAGCCGCGTGACCCTGATGGTGGCGGGCTGCGAGCTGGCGGTGAAGGGGCGGGCATGACGCAGGCCACGCGCCCTTGGGCCAGCCGCCGCTGGCCGCAGCTGCTGGCCGCGCCGCTGTGGGCGGCTTGGTGGGCGGCGTGGGTACTGGTGGCGCCTGCGCTGCCAGCGCATGCGGCACCGCCGCTGCCGGGGGCACCGGCGTCTGCCGCCATCACCGTGCAGGACGACCGCGACCGCAGCCTCACGCTGGCCGCGCCGCCGCGGCGCATCGTCTCGCTGCTGCCTTCGCTCACCGAAACCGTGTGCGCGCTGGGCGACTGCGCGCGGCTGGTGGGCGTGGACCGCTTTTCCAACTGGCCGGCCGAGGTGGCGCGGGTGCCGCAGGTCGGCGGGCTGGAAGATGCGCAGATCGAGCGCATCGTCTCGCTCAAGCCCGACCTGGTGCTGGCCGCGGCCTCCTCGCGCGCGGTCGAGCGCCTGGAATCGCTGGGCTTGAGCGTGGCGGTGCTGGAGCCGCGCACCCATGCCAGCGCCCGCCGCACCATGGAAACCGTGGCGCAGCTGCTGGGCCGGCCGGGCGCCGGCCAGGCCTTGTGGCGGCAGGCCGATGCGCGCATCAGCGCTGCCGCCGCTCGCGTGCCGGCCGCGCTGCGCGGCCAGCGGGTGTACTTCGAGGTGGGCAACGGGCCGTATGCGGCCGGCGCCTCGTCCTTCGTGGGCGAGACGCTGCAGCGCCTGGGCCTGGACAACATCGTGCCGGCCACCATGGGGCCGTTTCCCAAGCTGAACCCGGAGTTCGTGGTGCGCGCGCGGCCGCAGATCGCGATGGCGCCGCAGGCCAGCATCGACGAGATGCCTGGCCGCCCCGGCTGGGCCACGCTGCCCGCGGTGGCGGACCGCCGCTGGTGCGGCTTCGATGCACCCACCTACGACATGCTGGTGCGCCCCGGCCCGCGGCTGGGCGAAGCGGCCGATCAGCTGGCCGGCTGCCTGCAGGCGCTGGAGGCCGCGCGGCGATGAGCGCACCGGCCGCGCAGCAGCAGGCCGGGCGCACGGCACCGGCCGCGGCGGGCCTGTCGCCGCTGGGCCTGGCCGCGGTCTTCGCCGCGGTGGGCCTGCTGCTGCTGGCCGCCGGCCTGGCCGCCGGCAGCGAAGGCTTTTCGCTGGCCTGGGCCACCGACTGGCCCTTGATAGAAGCCATTCGCGCGCCGCGCACGCTGGGCGCCTTACTGGCCGGTGCACTGCTGGGCCTGTCGGGCGCGCTGGCCCAAGGGCTCTTTCGCAATCCGCTGGCCGACCCTTACCTGCTGGGCTCGGCCGCCGGTGCCGGCCTGGGCGTGGTGGCGGTGCTGGCGGTGGGCGGCGTCTTCGGCAGCACCATCGGCCTGGCAGGCGTGGGCTGGCTGCTGCGCCTGGGCCTGGTGGGCGCCGCCTTCGTCGGCGCGTTGGGCGGCGTCAGCCTCACCTTGATGCTGGCGCGGGGCGCCGGCCAGCCGCTGCAGTTGCTGCTGTCGGGCGTGGTGGTGGGCGTGCTGCTGGGCGCGGTGGCCGATCTGATGCTGCTGGTCTCGCCCGAGGCCTTGCGCGGCAAGCAGGTGTTCCTGCTGGGTACCACCAGCTTCCTGGGCTGGCCCAGCGTGGCGGTGCTGGCGGCGGCGCTGGCGGTGGCGCTGCCGCTGGCCACGCGCTTTGCCCGTGCGCTGGATGCGCTGGTGCTGGGCGAAGCCAGTGCCCGCAGCCTGGGCCTGGACCTGCCGCGGGTGCGCCTGCTGCTGGTGGTGCTGATGGCGCTGG
>NZ_CAXFDV010000137.1:0-7519 GCF_964001545.1 uncultured Aquincola sp. | reverse complement strand
TGCAGCGGCACGAAGAAGCGGCCCTGCGGCGCCATCACCTGCACCGTGTCGCCGGGGCGAAGATGCTCGTTGATCCAGTTGGAGAACACACCGCCGCGCACCTTGCGCACGCCCACGCGCAGCTCGCCATCGTCCACCCCGGCGCAGATGGAATAGGACCGCCGCAGGTCCTGCCCTTCGATCTGCGTGCGCAGCGTCAGGTACTGGCCCTGGGTGAAGCCGAACACCTCGCGCAACTCGGTCGGCACGTCGAAGGACACGATCACCGCTTCCGGCGTGTCGGGCGTGATGCTGCGCACGCGCAAGGGATGAAATGCAAAGCTCATGAAACGATCTCCATCTCTCGTAGGGCGCTGCCGGACCCAGCAGCCGCCGTGGATCCGGCTCCGCCGGTCCACCAGCGGCGCCCCCTTGAGGGGGTGCGCCGAAGGCGCTCCGGGGGTGGGCCTTCTAGATCGGTTTGAACAGCTCGAAGGGCTCTTGGCAGGCCAGGCAGCGGTACAGCGCCTTGCAGGCGGTGGAGCCGAAGGCCGAGAGCTGTTCGGTGTGCAGGCTGGCGCAGCGCGGGCAGGCGATGCGCTCGCGCCGCACGATGCGAATGGGCGCGCCGCCTTCGGGCACGGCCACCGGGCCCGGCGGTGCGATGCCGTATTCACGCAGCTTGCGCCGGCCTTCTTCGCTGATCCAGTCGGTGGTCCAGGCGGGCGCGCGGCGCATGCTCACACGGGCCGGGCCCAGGCCGGCGGCGCCGATGGCGTCCAGCACGCTGCGCTCGATCACCTCGGTGGCCGGGCAGCCGGAGTAGGTGGGCGTGAGCACCACCTCCAGGCCGTCGTCGTGTTCCAGCACGTCGCGCACGATGCCGAGGTCGCGCACCGAGATGGCGGGCACCTCGGGGTCGGGCACGCTGCTCAGCACGCGCCAGGCGGCCTCGGCGCGTGGGCTCACCACACGCCCCCGGGGTAGCTGCGCTGCAGGTGCTGCATCTCGGCCAGCATGTAGCCCATGTGCTCGGTGTGCACGCCGCGCTTGCCGGTGGAGCGGAAGGCGCTGTCCTTGGGCAGGGCCAGGCCGGCTTCTTCCAGCACGGGCTTGACCTCGGCCAGCCAGTCGGCCTGCAGCAAGCTGGGCTGGGGGCCCAGGCCGCTGGCGTAGGCGTCATCGTCCACGGCGTCGGTCTCGAACATCTCGGGCAGGTACAGCCAGGCCTGGGCCAGCGCGGCTTCGGTGCGGCGGCGCGATTCTTCGGTGCCGTCGCCCAGCCGCACCACCCAGTCGGCCGCGTGCTGCTGGTGGTAGCGCGCTTCCTTCAGCGCCTTGCCGGCGATGGCGGCCAGCTCGGCATCGCTGGACTCGGCCAGGCGCTGCCACATCAGCTTGAGCCAGGTGCTCAGCATCAGGTTGCGCACCACGGTGAAGGCGAAGTCGCCGCGCGGCAGCTCGGCCAGCGTGAGGTTGAAGTAATCGCGCTCGTCGCGCAGAAAGGCCAGGCGGTCTTCATCGAAGCCCTGCCCGCTCAGCTGGCCGGCATGGGTGAGCAGCGCGCGCGACTGGCCGATCAGGTCCAGTGCCATGTTGGCCAGCGCGATGTCTTCTTCCAGCACCGGCGCATGGCCACACCACTCGCCCAGCCGCTGGCCCAGGATCAGGCAG
This sequence comes from uncultured Aquincola sp., assembly GCF_964001545.1. Taxonomy (NCBI): domain Bacteria; kingdom Pseudomonadati; phylum Pseudomonadota; class Betaproteobacteria; order Burkholderiales; family Sphaerotilaceae; genus Aquincola; species uncultured Aquincola sp. Next base: position 5,866 of record NZ_CAXFDV010000137.1, on the reverse strand, counting down.
GTATCGCCCAGGCGCAGCACGTACTGCACCGCGGGGGACCGCTCCAAGTGAATCGAGCTTTGCATCAAAGAACCTCAGCCAAACCTGTCTAGACAACCCGTTTCAAGCACACATCGCGGAACCGGCTCCGCCGGGCCGCTGGTGTGGCCCCCTTGAGGGGGAGCGGCGAAGCCGCTACGGGGGTGGGCTACATATGATCCACGGACTTCGGCAGCTCGTAGAAGGTCGGGTGGCGGTACACCTTGTCCTCGGCCGGGTCGAAGTACATGTCCTTGTCGCGCGGGTCGCTGGCCACGATCTGGTCGCTGCGCACCACCCACACGCTGCTGCCCTCCTGCCGGCGCGTGTACACGTCGCGAGCCATCTGGATGGCCATCTGCGCATCGGGCGCATGCAGGCTGCCGCAGTGCTTGTGGTCCAGGCCCGCCTTGCTGCGGACGAATACTTCCCAAAGTGGCCATTCAGCCTGGCTGCTTTGCTGGCTCATGCGGCCTCCTTCATCGCTTGCTTGTTGGCATGGGCCAGGGCGGCTTCGCGCACCCAGGCGCCGTCTTCCCAGGCCTTGACGCGGGCGCCCAGGCGCTCGCGGTTGCAGGGGCCGTCGCCGCCCACCACGCGCCAGAACTCGTCCCAGTCGATGCTGCCGAAGTCCCAGTGGCCGCGCGCTTCGTTCCACTTCAGGTCGGGGTCGGGCAGCGTCACGCCCAGCACCTTGGCCTGCTCCACCGTGGCGTCGACGAACTTCTGGCGCAGCTCGTCGTTGCTCACGCGCTTGATTCCCCACCGCATCGATTGCGCACTGTTGGGCGACTGGTCGTCGGGCGGGCCGAACATCATCAGGCAGGGCCACCACCAACGGTTGACGGCGTCCTGCACCATGGCCTTCTGCGCTTCGGTGCCCTGCTGCATCATGGTCAGCAGCGCTTCATAGCCCTGGCGCTGGTGGAAGCTTTCTTCGCGGCAGATGCGGATCATGGCCCGCGCATAAGGCGCATAGCTGCAGCGGCAGATGGGCACCTGGTTCATGATGGCCGCGCCATCGACCAGCCAGCCGATGGTGCCCATGTCGGCCCAGGTCAGCGTGGGGTAGTTGAAGATGGAGCTGTACTTGGCCTTGCCGGTGTGCAGCGCATGCAGCAGCTGGTCGCGGCTGGTGCCCAGCGTCTCGGCCGCGGCATAGAGGTACAGGCCGTGGCCGCCTTCGTCCTGCACCTTGGCCAGCAGGATGGCCTTGCGCTTGAGCGTGGGCGCGCGGCTGATCCAATTGCCCTCGGGCAGCATGCCGACGATCTCCGAGTGCGCATGCTGGCTGATCTGCCGCACCAGCGTCTTGCGGTAGTGGTCGGGCATCCAGTCCTTGGCTTCGATGAAGTCGCCGGCGTCGATGCGGGCGTCGAAGCGCTCCTGCAGCGCCAGTTCATCGGCCGAGCGCAAGGTCTTGGGCGCTTCAGCGCCGTCCTTGCCCATCGTGTCCATCGCTTGCGTGTACATGCTGGCTTCCTTTGGCTCGTCGGGTTTCAGCGATCGGGTTCAGCGGTCTGAGAAGCGCGGTGCGCGCCTGGCCTGGAAGGCGGCCACGCCCTCCAGGTAATCATGCGCCCGGCCGAGGCTGCGCTGCAGGTGCGCTTCTTCGTCCAGGGCCATCGACAAATCCATGGTGCCGGCGGCGTCCATCGCCTGCCGGGTGGCGGCCAGGGCGCGCGCCGGCATGGCGGCCAGGCGCGCGGCCAGGGCCTGCACCGTGGCGGGCAGTTCGGCATCGTCCACGCACTGCCAGATCAGGCCCATCTGCTGCGCCTGCTCGGCCGGCAGCTTGTCGCCCAGCATCGCCAGGCCCAGTGCACGGGCCCGGCCCACCAGCCGCGGCAGCAGCCAGGTGCCGCCGGTGTCGGGCACCAGGCCGATCTTGGCAAAGGCCTGGATGAAGCTGGCCGAGCGTGCGGCCACCACCAGGTCGCAGCACAGCGCCAGGTTGGCGCCCGCGCCAGCGGCCACGCCGTTGACGGCGGCCACCACCGGCACCGGCATCGTGCGCAGTCGCAGCACCAGCGGGCGGTAGTGGCGCTCGATCAACGCGCCCAGGTCCTTGGGTTCTGCGCCGGGCGTCAGGTCGGGTGCGGCGGCGGGATCGCCCAAGTCCTGGCCGGCGCAAAAAGCACGGCCGGCGCCGGTGATCACCACGCAGCGCACCTGCGCATCGGCCGCCGCGGCTTCCAGCGCGGACATCAACTCGACGTGCATGTCGCCGGTGAAGCTGTTGAGCTGCGCCGGGCGGTTGAGCGTGAGGGTGAGCACGCCTTCGCCGAACGACGACATCACGAGCGCGGACGGGGTGGGCGAAGTCATGCGGGCTTGTCTCCTGGTCCGGATCTTGGAATGCCGACTCGAATTAGTCGACCGACCGGTCGGTCAATGATACACAGGGCCAGCCGGCGAATCAACTGCAGGCAGGGACTGCGGCATCGGTGTCAACCCTCAGCCTCCGGTGCCCTCACCCGCCCCGGATGCGAAAATTCGGCATGACCACGCCCCTCGACGCCCTTCAGAACGACCGCGAGACTTCGACGCAGGACACCACCCGCATCGACGACGTCCGCATCTCCGCCGTCCGCCCGCTGATCTCGCCCGCGCTGCTGCTGGACGAGCTGCCCGTCACGCCCGAGCTGCAGCTGCTGGTGGAACGCAGCCGGCGCCAGATCGCCAACGTGCTGCACGGCCGCGACGACCGGCTGGTGGTGGTGGTGGGCCCCTGCTCCATCCACGACCACGACCAGGCCATGGCTTATGCGCAGCGGCTCAAGGCCGTGCAGGCCGAGCTGGAAGACGCGCTGGTGCTGGTGATGCGCGTGTACTTCGAAAAGCCCCGCACCACCGTCGGCTGGAAGGGCTACATCAACGACCCGCGGCTGGACGGCAGCTTCCGCATCAACGAAGGCCTGCGCCGTGCGCGCGAGCTGTTGCTGCACATCGGCGCGATGGGCCTGCCCACGGCCACCGAGTTCCTCGACCTGCTGAGCCCGCAGTACGTGGCCGACCTGATCGCCTGGGGCGCCATCGGCGCGCGCACCACCGAGAGCCAGAGCCACCGGCAGCTGGCCTCCGGCTCCAGCTGCCCGATCGGCTTCAAGAACGGCACTGACGGCGGCGTGCAGGTGGCGGTGGATGCGATGGTGGCCGCGGCGGCGCCGCATGCCTTCATGGGCATGACCAAGATGGGCCAGACCGCGATCTTCGAGACGCGCGGCAACCCCGACACCCATGTGATCCTGCGCGGCGGCAACAGCGGCCCCAACTACGCGGCCGAGCACATCGACGCCGCCTGCGCGGTGCTGCGCAAGGCCGGCCTTCGCGAGCAGCTGATGGTGGACTGCTCACATGCCAATTCGCGCAAGCAGCACGCCCGGCAGATCGAAGTGGCCGAGGACGTGGCCCGCCGCGTCGCCGATGGCGAGCGGCGCATCACCGGCCTGATGATCGAAAGCCACCTGGAAGAAGGCCGCCAGGACATCCGCCCCGGCGTGCCGCTGCAGCACGGCGTGTCGGTGACCGATGCCTGCATCAGCTGGGCGCAGACGGCGCCGGTGCTGCGCGCTCTGGCCGACGCCGTGCACGTGCGTCGCACGCGGCCGGCCTGAACGCGCTCACGCCTCAGCCGCTTGAAGACGCTGCTGATCGTCCATCACTCGATCACCGGCGGCACCCGCCAGATGGCCGGCGCCGCGGTCGCCGGCGCCCGCACCGAGCCGGCGGTGCAGGTGCGCTGGCTGCACGCCCGACAGGCCGGGCCCGACGACGTGCTGGCGGCCGACGCCTACCTGTTTGCCACGCCCGAGAACCTGGCGGCCATCAGCGGCCTGATGAAGGACTTCTTCGACCGCTGCTACTACCCCGCGCTGGGCCGCATCGAGGGCCGGCCGTATGCGGCCATGGTGTGCGCCGGCAGCGACGGCAGCAACGCCGCCCGCCAGATCGAGCGCATCGCCACCGGCTGGCGCCTGAAGCCCGCGGCGGCGCCGCTGATCGTGTGCACCCAGGCGCAAACGCCGGAAGCCATCCTGGCGCCCAAGGTGCTGGCGCCCGACGACCTGACCCGCTGCCGCGAGCTGGGGCAGGCGTTGGCGGTGGGCTTGGGGATGGGGGTGTTCTGACGCATCGCTGCGGTTTGCGACACTTTATCTGTCGCATAAACCCGTTTGCGCCACTTCAACTGTCGCATTGATGCCGCGCCTGACCCCGCCCCAAGAGCTGAGCGAGTTGGTCGAGCTGATCAGCGCTGCCCCCGGCGGTTTGGTGATGGCGGAGATCGAACAACGGCTGGGTGATCGCTCGGGCTGCGCCACCGGCAGGCCCTGGCTGCGGTGGTGGCAGCCATCGTGCGGCAAGGCGAAGCAGCGACGGCCGCCAACATCCGCGCCCGGGTGCCGGCCAGCGTCCCACTGCCGGAGCAGGACCACTTCATCGAGATGGTCGTGGCAGAGTTTGCCGCGCTGCATGCCGGCAACGCCGTGCGCTTCGGCCTTCGGCCGCTGGAGTTGTCGGCTTGGCGCAACCAACGCGTTGAGCCCCGCTGAGAGCTACTCCTCGAACAGGGTCCGCAGCGTCAACAGCACGTTGCCCAGCGTCTTCGCGGAGATCGCGCCCGCCTTCGAGGCGAGGCGCACCTTGTCCACTGCACGTACCTGGTCCAGCAGGATCAGGCCCTGCTTGCCGGCATGCGTGACCGACACGCGGAAAGGTGCCTTGAACCCCTTCGAGGTCATGGGCGCCACCAGCACCGTCCGCAGATGGTCGTGCAACTCAGGCGGCGACACCACGACGCACGGGCGCGACTTCTTGATTTCGCTGCCGACGGTCGGGTCCAGACTCACGATCCAGATGTCGCCCCGCTTCACCAGTCGTTCCCCGCGTCCTCGTCATTGCCGAACTCGCCCATGACCAGTTCGTCACCGCCTGCGGCGGCGATCTTCTTCGCGGCCTCGGCCCAGCCGGCTCGGCTGGGCTTGGTGACCTTGCGCAGACAGATGACGCCGTTCTCGACCGTCAACTCGGCATCGGTGGCGTCTTGCAGCCCGGCCTGCGCCAGGATGGGCTTGGGCAACACGACGCCCTTGCTGTTGCCGATGAAGCGAAGGGTGACGTTGATGGCGCTCATGGTATTAACAATGTTATTACTTCAGTCGCCATCACGTCAAGTTGGACCGACCCCCTACTTCCCCGCCGGCCTCACCGCATCGGCCGTGCCCTGGATGAAGGCCTTGATCTTGTCCACGTCCTCGCTGGTGATCTTGCCGGTGAAGTCGGGCATGCCGCGGCCGGTGGCCGGACCCTTGAACACGAAGTTCTGCAGGTTCTGGATGTAGGCCGCGTCCAGGTAGCCCAGGTTGGGGATGTTGCCGCCGCGGTCCACGCCCGGCACGCCGTGGCAGAACACGCAGTTGTTGACGTACAGCAGCGTGCCGGCCGCCACGTCCTTGGGGTCGTAGGGCACGCCCTTGACGAGCGACTGCGCCGGCTGCGCCACCATGGCCGGTGCCGGCGCCTTGCCATCGAGCACGAAGGTGTACACCGTACCCGGACCGGGGCGGTTGTTGGTGGCGCGCTGCGCCAGCCCGTACACCCCGCCCCAACCCACCGCGATGGACACGTACTGCTTGCCGTCCACCTCGTAGGTGGCCGGGGCCGCGACGATGCCGGTGCCCACGTTGGCCTGCCACAGCTCCTGCCCGTTGCGGGCGTCGTAGGCGATGAAGCGGCCGTCGGCCGTGCCCTGGAACACCAGGTTGCCCGCCGTGGTCAGCGTGCCGCCGTTCCACGGCGAGACATGCTCCTTGCGCCACACCTCCTTCTGCTGCACCGGGTCCCAGGC
>NZ_CAXFDV010000136.1:0-2189 GCF_964001545.1 uncultured Aquincola sp. | reverse complement strand
GGTGCACATGTTCGGCATCGCCATGGCCGCTGGCCAGCGCATCGGCATTGGGCACCACCTGGGCCAGGCAGCCGGCCACGCTGTCGCGCAGCCACTCGGCCGCCGACTCGGGCAGCGCGCGGGTGGGCGTGGCGGCCTTGACCACCGGCCACATCGGCAGGCCCTGCGCCAGGCGCTCGCCGCGTTCGGCCTTGGTGGCGTGGCTGAGCCAGAGGCCGTGCACGGGCAGCCACTCGCTGGCCAGCACCCGCAGCGCCGAAGGCTCGCCGTCCAGCAGTTCCAGCTCCAGCTCGCACACCGGCAGGCGCTGGTCGCCGGCCAGGATGTGGCCTTCGTCCAGCGCGGCCTCGATGCGGCCGCCCGCCACGCTCAGCTGCAGGCTGCGGCGCCAGAGGTCGGTGCCGTAGACGCGGCCCAGCGTGGCCGCGATGGCCTCGGCGTCACCGGCCGCGGCCAGCACCTGGGCCAGTGCGTCGCCGGCCGGGGTGCCGTGGTGGCGGCCAAGGTCGAGAGCCGGCAGGTCGGGGCCCACATCGGCCAGCTCGGCGTTGTGTTCCAGCCGGTGGGCCACCACCGCGCCCTGGGCCTTGAGCGTCTGCACCCAGCGGTCGCCTTCGTGCCGCAGCCGCAGCGCGATGCGGTGGCGCGCCAGCAGGCGGTCGGGCGTGTCGAAGTAATGCGCCTGCAGCCGCTGGCGGGCGCTGTCGGGGCCGGTGAATCGCTCGGCCAGCGCCGGCAGCGCCGTGGGGTCGAAGCCGAACTTCAGCTCTGTTTCATGGGTCATCGGGGCACTTTAGCGGTGCGCTCGATGGCCCCACGCGTCAGTACAGCTCAGGGACGATCATTTCGGCCGGCACCGGGTTGCGGATGTAGTCGGCATGCCGCACGCGGGCGGGCAGCGCGATCGGGTCGTGCGGCACCTCGTGGTAGTCGAACTGCGCCAGCAGGTGGGCGATGCAGTTCAGCCTCGCGCGCTTCTTGTCCACCGCCTGCACCACCCACCACGGCGCCTCGGGGATGTGGGTGCGCTCCAGCATCGCTTCCTTGGCGCGGGTGTAGTCCTCCCAGCGGCGGCGCGATTCCAGGTCCATCGGGCTCAGCTTCCACTGCTTCAGCGGATCGTGGATGCGGTTGAGGAAGCGGGCGTGCTGCTCGTCGTCGGTGATCGAGAACCAGTACTTGATGAGCGTGATGCCCGAGCGCGCCAGCATCTTCTCGAACTCGGGCACGGTGCGGAAGAACTCCTCCACCTCGTCGTCGGTGCAAAAGCCCATCACCCGCTCGACGCCGGCGCGGTTGTACCAGCTGCGGTCGAACAGCACTATCTCGCCGGCCGCCGGCAGGTGGCTCACGTAGCGCTGGAAGTACCACTGGGTGCGCTCGCGGTCGTTGGGCGCGGGCAGCGCGGCCACGCGGCACACGCGGGGGTTCAGCCGCTGGGTGATGCGCTTGATGACGCCGCCCTTGCCGGCCGCGTCGCGGCCCTCGAACAGGATCACCACCTTTTGCCGCTGGGCCACCACCCAGTCCTGCAGCTTCACCAGCTCGCCCTGCAGCCGGAACAGCTCGCGGAAGTACAGGCGCCGCAGGGCCTTGGCCTCTGGGTCGTGGGCGTCGTCGCCATCGTCGATCGCCATTTCCAGCTCTTCGTCGTAGCTGTCGATGAGGTCGAGGTGCATGCGCTGCAGCGGCAGCAGGGGATCGTGGTCGGCGCGGTCGTTCATGGCGTTCCAGGGCAAAAGGGACCCGCGCACGCTGCCCGGACTGCGTGACGCTGGTGTGACGGTCGGGGCGACTCTGTCATCGCGTCAATCGCTAATATTGACCACCGTGGCGCAAACGCACCGATGGGGACGTCTCGCATGGTTGATTGATGCTGCAACGCAACGACTCGACTAGATTGGCGCGCTTGCGGTCACGGATTGGGGTCGGTCTTTGTCAGTTGCGTCTGTTTTTTCCTTGCGTTCATGGCAAGTTGGCCTGACCGCGAGCCTGGTGGCCGTCGGTGCCGCAGCACAACCGTCCTTGCCCTGGTCGCCCAGCCCCTATGAGCGCCACGCCCTGCAACTGCTGGCCGACGAAGCCGGCCTGCAACTGCCCTTGAGCCACTGGCCACTGCCGCGCCGCGCGGTGGTGGAGGCCATTGACCATTTGCCCGGCAGCCTGCCCGCCGCGCTGCAGGCCGCGCG
>NZ_CAXFDV010000135.1:0-15777 GCF_964001545.1 uncultured Aquincola sp. | reverse complement strand
GATGCGGTGGCCGACATCTATTCCACCCGCTCGTGGAAGAAGGATGCGCTGCTGCAGCCCGAGGCGCGGGCCGCGTTCGAGCAACTGCAGGCCGAAGGCTGGACCGATGCGCTGCGGGCCTTGCACCCGGACGCACCGCTCTACACCTTCTGGGACTACCTGCGCCAGCGCTGGCAACGCGACGCCGGTTTGCGCATCGACCATTTGATGCTCAACGCACCGGCGCTTGAGCGCCTGCGGGCGGCCGGCGTGGACAAGGCCGTGCGGGGCCGCGAAAAGGCCAGCGACCATGCGCCGGCCTGGATCGTCCTGACCGGCGCATAGCCGGTCTGTGCCCCAGTCCCGCTGGGCCGCCCCAAGGGACTAGGAGCCCCCATGGGGGGTAGCGAACGCAGTGAGCTTGGGGGCTCCAGGTTTCAGCTGAGGTGCTTGCCGACCAAGGCGGTCATCTCGAACATCGTGACCTCGTCCTTGCCCATCACGTTCTTGAGCGCAGCGTCGCACAGGATGTTGCGCTTGTTGGCGGGGTTCTGCAGGTTGTGGGCCTTGATGTAGTCCCACACGCGCTTGGTGACTTCGGTGCGGGCCAGGGGCTCATCACCCACGATCTTCGCGAGTTCTGCGCTGGGCTTCAGGGGCTTCATGAAAGCGCCCGACTTCTTTGCGGCGGTGGCCATCGTCTCTTTCTGTGGCAGTGAACGGCCGCCGAGGATAACCGCCTCGGGCGACCGGCTGTTTTGCAAGCTGTGTACGGGCGGTGTCGGGCGCGTGCCTCAGCGCTGCGGCGGGCTGGCCACGCTGGCGCGTTCCACCAGGTTGGCGCCCACCATGATCTTGACCGCCGGGGCGCGGTCGGTGGCGCGCACCAGGTCGTCCAGCAGCTTGATCGCCTGGTAGCCGATCTGCCGCTTGGACACGTCGATGGTGGTCAGCGGCGGGTCCATGGCCGCGCTCATCGGCAGGTTGTCGAAGCCGATGACCGACAGGTCCTGCGGGATGCGCAGGTTGAACTCGCGCAGCGCCTTGATGCAGCCGTAGGTGATGATGTCGTTGGTGCAGAACAGGCACTCGGGCACCGCCAGGCCGCCCTGCAGCTTGGCCAGCATGTCCTGGTAGGCGCCGTCGTAGGTGGAGTCCACCGTGATGATGTCGCGCGAGCGCACCGGCAGGCCCAGCACCTTCATGCCGTCCATGAAGGCTTCGCGCCGCAGCCGGAAGTTGGTGGTGGCCACGTTGCTGGCCACGAAGCCGATGTGCCGGAAGCCCCGCTGCGCGAAGTGCGACAGGATCTTGAACACCGCGTCGCGGTTGTTCATGTTCACGAAGTTCTGTTCCAGCAGGTCGTAGTGGGTGTCGATGAACACCAGCGGCAGCGCCACGCCCTCGAACAGCCGCACGTCGTCTTCCGACAGCTCGGTGCCCAGCACCACCACGCCGCTGAGCGAGGTGCCCGCCAGCGAGGCCACGATGTCCTCCACCGGCGTGCCTTCGTAGCTGACGATCTCCAGCTTGTAGCCCTTGGCGCCGGCTTCGTGCGACATGCCGTCGATGTAGTCGGCGATGAAGGTGTTGTGGTCGCGGTTCACGGTGTGACCGTGCTTGGCGATCTTCAGGAAGCGCAGCGTGCCGGTGTGCGCGGGTGCGCCGGCCTTGGGGCTGCGCGGCGCGTAGTGCAGGCTGGCGGCCGCCTGCAGCACCCGCGCCCGCGTTTCTTCCGAGATGCCGCCCTTGCCGTTGAGCACCAGCGAGACGGTGGCGGCCGAGACCTGCGCCAGCTGGGCGATGTCCTTGACGGTGGATGACATGGGCTTCGGGCTTCAATCAAACGTTCACTAAATTCTAGTTGAACGAGCAGCGCCGAACAGGGTGCATATTGGCATCTCAGGGTCCGCGCCAACAGGGTTTGTCCGGATCATGCGTTCAGTGAAACGACCTAGGATATTCATTAAACGTAGTGGCGGTTGTTCAGTGCGTTCACTAAACGCCTATGCCGCGCGAACCGATGAAAACCAAGCAAGATCCCCAACTGCTGTTCCTCGTGGGCATCAACCTGCTGGTGCTGCTGGCGGGCTCGGTGTTGTCGCGCGGCGCCTTCATCGACCCCTACAACCTGCAGTCCATGGCCAGCCAGCTGCCCGAGCTGGGCCTGCTGGCCGCCGGCGTGATGCTGGCCATGTGTGCCGGCAACGGCGGCATCGACCTGTCCGGCATCGCGCTGGCCAATCTGTCGGGCGTGCTGTCGGCGCTGCTGGTGGGCCGCTGGCTGTCGGCCGATGAAGCGCCGCTGCTGTTCACGCTGGCCTTTGCCTCGGTGGCGCTGGCGGTGGGCCTGGCGGGCGGCCTGGTCAACGGGCTGCTGATCGCGCGGCTGGGCCTCACGCCCATCCTGTGCACGCTGGGCACGCAGCTGCTGTTCACCGGCCTGGCGGTGGTGCTGTCGGGCGGGCCTTCGGTGCGCGTGGGCAGTGCCGAGCCGTTGATGGAGCTGGGCAACGGCCTGTTCCTGGGCGTGCCCTGGTCGTTCCTGCTGTTCTGCGCGGTGCTGCTGGCCATCGGCGCGGCGCTGCGCTTCAGCCCCTTCGGCGTGCGCCTGTTTTTGATGGGCACCAACCCGCAGGCCGCGCGTTATGCCGGCTTTCCGCAGGCGCGGCTGCTGATCACCACCTATGGCCTGTCGGGCCTGCTGGCCGGGCTGGCGGGCGTGCTCATCGCTTCGCGCAACGTCAACGTGAAGTGGGACTACGGCCAGTCTTACCTGCTGATCGCCATCCTCATCACCGTGATGGCGGGCGTGAAGCCCGAAGGCGGCCACGGCCGCGTGATCAACCTGTTCCTGTCGACCACGGCGCTGCAGCTGCTGTCCAGCATGCTCAATTTCGCCGACCTGTCCAACTTCTTCCGCGACTGCGCCTGGGGACTGCTGCTGCTGCTGTTCCTGGCCGTCGGCCGCGTGAGCCTGCGCAGCCTGATGCCGCGCAACGCCGCCCCGATCACCGTTTCGATGCAGCCCCCTCCTGCGCCGAAGCGTCCGTCCTGAGGGTCAAGAACCGGAGACATCCCCATGCAATTCGTTCCCCACAAGGCCTGCCTGGTCGGCGCGGTGCTGGCCGCCACCGTCGGCACCCTGGCCGCACAGGACAAGCCCACCATCGCCACCGTGGTCAAGATCAGCGGCATTCCCTGGTTCAACCGCATGGAAACCGGCGTCAAGGAATTTGCCGCCAGCACGCCCACCGTCAACGCCAGCCAGAGCGGCCCGGCCACGGCCGATGCGGCGCAGCAGCTCAAGATCATCGACGACCTGGTGGCCCGCAAGGTGAACGCCCTGGCCGTGGTGCCGATGGACCCGGCGGTGATCGAAGGCGCGCTCAAGCGCGCGATGGACCGCGGCATCGTGGTGGTGACGCACGAGGCCGACAACCAGAAGAACACGCAGGCCAACATCGAGGCCTTCGACAACGCCGCCTACGGCACCGCGCTGAACGAGCGCCTGGCCAGCTGCATGGGCAAGCAGGGCAAGTGGACCTCGTTCGTCGGCTCGCTGGGCAGCCGCACCCACCTGCAGTGGGTGGACGCCGGCGCCAAGAACGCCGCCAAGTACCCCGGCATGCAATTGGTGGACGCGAAGAACGAATCCTTCGACGACGCCAACAAGACCTACGAGAAGGCCAAGGAGATCCTGCGCAAGCACCCGGACATCAAGGGCTTCCAGAGCTCGGCCGGCAACGACGTGCTGGGCATCGGCCGCGCCATCGAAGAAGCGGGCCTGGCCGGCAAGGTGTGCCTGGTGGGCACCGGCCTGCCCAACCCCTCGGCCAAGCTGCTGGACTCGGGGGCCATCACCGCCATCGGCTTCTGGGACCCCAAGGACGCCGGCCTGGCCATGAACAAGGTGGCCAAGCTGCTGCTCGAGAAGAAGCCGCTGACCAACGGCATCGACCTGGGCGTCAAGGGCTATGACAAGGTCACCGTCACCAAGGGTCCGGGCCAGGGCCTGCTGCTGGTGGGCAATGCGATGGTGATCGCCGACAAGGCCACCTACAAGAACTACATGTTCTGATGACCATGGCTGCGTTCCTGGAGGTGCACGGCATCCACAAGCGTTTCGGCGGTGTGCATGCGCTGCGCGGCATCCACGTCACGATCGAGCGGGGCGGCATCTACCACCTGCTGGGCGAAAACGGCTGCGGCAAGAGCACGCTCATCAAGATCATCTCCGGGGCGCAGCCGCCCGACGAGGGCAGCATCCGGCTGGAAGGCCGCGACCATGCGTCGCTGACGCCCATCGAGGCGCTGGCCGCCGGCATCGAGACGGTGTACCAGGACCTCTCCCTGATTCCCAACCTGTCGGTGGCCGAGAACGTGGCGCTGTCGGAGCAATTGGTGCGCGGCCAGGGCCGCCTGGCGCGCCGGCTCGACGACCGGCTGCTGCGTGACACCGCGCGCCGCGCGCTGGCCAGTGCCGGCCTGCCCGCCGACGACGGCTTCCTGGGCACCGTGGTCAGCGAGCTGCCGCTGGCGGTGCGCCAGCTGGTGGCCATCGCGCGCGCCATCGCCACGCGGGCCAAGCTGGTGATCATGGACGAGCCCACCACCTCGCTCACCCGGCGCGAGGTGGACAACCTCATCCGCGTGGTGGGCGAGCTGCAGCGTGACCAGGTGGCGGTGCTGTTCGTCACCCACAAGCTGGACGAGTGCTACCGCATCGGCGGCCAGGCCATCGTGCTCCGCGACGGACAGTGCGTGGCGCAGGGCCCGATCCACAGCTACACCAAGGCCGAGCTGGGCCAGCTGATGACCGGCCGCCTGATCGACGGCACCCGCTACCGGCAGGCCGGCGCGGTGGCGCCCGGTGCCACGCTGCTGTTGCAGCTGCAGGGCCTGGGCTGCGGCCGGCATTTCCATGACGTGAGCCTGAGCGTGGCGCGCGGCGAGATCGTCGGCATCACCGGCCTGGCCGATTCCGGCCGCAACGAACTGGCGCTGGCGCTGGCCGGCGTGATGGCGGCCACCCACGGCCAGATGCTGATGGAAGGCCGGCCGGTGCAGGTGCGCCAGCCGTCGGACGCGATTGCCCACGGCATCGGCTACGTGCCCGAAGACCGGCTGGCCGAAGGCCTGTTCCTGGACAAGCCCATCCTGGCCAACATGGCGGCGCTGGTGCTGGACAAGCTGCGTGGCCGCCTGGGCCTGCTGGACGCGGGCAAGTCGCGTGCGCTGGCACAGGACCTGGTGCAGGAGCTGCGCATCGCCACGCCCAACGTCGACCTGCCGGTGCAGTCGCTGTCGGGCGGCAACCAGCAGCGGGTGCTCATCGGCCGCTGGCTCACCATCGCGCCGCGGCTGCTGCTGCTGCACGGCCCCACGGTGGGCGTGGACGTGGGCTCGAAGGACACCATCTACAAGGTCATCCAGTCGCTGTCGGCCAAGGGCATGGGTCTGCTGGTGATCAGCGACGACCTGCCCGAGCTGCTGCAGAACTGCGACCGCATCCTGGTGATGCGCAATGGCCGCATGGCCGCTGAATACGCGGCCGATGCGGTGCAGGAAGAACGACTGGTGGACGCGATGCTGGCATCGGACACCGAAGCGCCGCTGGAGGCCCTGGCATGAACACCTCCCTCACCGCGGCCGATGGTGCCGCACCCGGGGCGCGCAGCCCGGCCGGCGGCCTGCAAGGCCTGCAGCGGCTGCTGGCGCGCCGGCCCGAGCTGTTCACGCTGTTCCTGCTGGTGGCGCTGTGCAGCTTCGTGGCCATCGCCAACCCGGCGTTCCTGTCGGCGCAGACGCTGATCGACATCGCCCGCGCCAGCGTGGTGATCGGCCTGTTCGCGCTGGGCGTCTTCGTCATCCTGGCCGCAGGCGGCATCGATGTGTCGTTCACCGCCATTGCCGCGCTGTCGATGTACAGCGTCACGCAGCTGGTGGTCACGCATGCGCCGCAGGCGCCGCTGCCGCTGGTGTTCCTGGCCGCGGCGCTGGGCGGCGGGCTGCTGGGCTTCGTCAACGGGCTGCTGGTGCATGGGCTGAAGGCGCCTTCGCTGATCGTCACCATCGGCACCCAGTACCTGTTCCGCGGCGTGCTGCTCACCTTCATCGGCACCGTGTGGATCACGCAGCTGCCCGACCAGATGGACAGCTTCGGCAAGATCCCCCTGATCGCCTTCGAGTCGCAGCGCGGCACGCAGGTCATCCTGCCGGCCTACTTCCTGGTGTTGCCGGCTGCGGCACTGCTCACCTGGTGGCTGCTGCGCCGCACGCTGATGGGCCGCGCCATCTTTGCCGCCGGCGGCAGCCTGGCCGTGGCCGAACGCCTGGGCTACAACGTGCGGGCCATCCACTTCTTCATCTTTGCGTACACCGGCGCACTGGCCGGCGTGGCCGGGATGATCCATGTGTGCGCCAACCGCCTGGCCAATCCGTTCGACCTGGTGGGCATGGAGATCGACGTCATCGCCGCCGTGGTGCTGGGCGGGGCGCGCATCACCGGCGGCACCGGCAGCGTGCTGGGCACGCTGCTGGGCGTGCTGCTGGTGGTGGTCATCAACAACGTGCTGATCATGGCCGGCGTGCCCAGCACCTGGCAGCGCGTCGTCGTCGGCGCATTCATCCTGGTCGCGGGGGCCTTCTTCGTGGTGCGCAAGCGCCGCTGAAATCCGCCGCCACCCACCTCCCAAGAAGGAACGAGGAGCACACCCCATGAAGAAGTTCTTGAACCAGCCCGAAGCCTTTGTCGACGAGATGCTGGAAGGCCTTTACGCCGCCCATCCGCAGCAACTCACCTACGTGGCCGACGACAAGCGCTGCCTGGTGTCGGTAGCGCGCAAGGCGGGCAAGGTGGGCCTGGCCACCGGCGGCGGCTCGGGCCACCTGCCGCTGTTCCTGGGCTACGTCGGCCGCGGCATGCTGGACGGCTGCGCCGTGGGCGGCGTGTTCCAGTCGCCCAGCGCGCAGCAAATGTTCGAGGTCACCAAGGCCATCGACCAGGGCGCGGGCGTGCTGTACATCTACGGCAACTACACCGGCGACATCCTCAACTTCGACATGGCCACCGAGCTGGCCGAGATGGAGAACATCCGGGTGCTGTCGGTGGTGGGCAACGACGACGTGGCCTCTTCGGTGCAGGGCGAAGAGCACAAGCGCCGCGGCGTGGCGGGCATCTTCTTCGTCTACAAGGCCGCGGGTGCCGCCGCTGAAGAAGGCATGTCGCTGGACGAGGTGAGGCGCGTGGCCGACAAGGCCCGCCTGGCCACGCGCACCATGGGCGTGGCGCTGAGCAGCTGCATCGTGCCCGAGGTGGGCCATGCCACCTTCTCGATCGGCGACAGCGAGATGGAGATCGGCATGGGCATCCACGGCGAGCCCGGCATCCGCCGCGGCCCGCTGCTGCCGGCCGATGCGGTGGTGGACGAGATGCTCAAGCCCATCCTGGCCGAGCTGCAGCTGGGGCAGGGCAGCGAGGTGGCGGTGCTGGTCAACGGCCTGGGCGGCACGCCGCAGGAAGAGCTGTACGTGATGTACCGCCGCATCCACCAGGTGCTGGGCGGCCAGGGCGTGCAGGTGGCCCAGGTGCACGTGGGCGAGTTCGCCACCGCGATGGAGATGGCCGGCGCGTCGATCTCGCTCATCAGGCTGGACGACGAGCTCAAGCGCCTGATCACCGCGCCGGCCGACACCCCGTTCTTCCGCCAGCACACGCAGGCGGGCCGGTGATGGACCGCATCGGCAAGCCCGAGCTGGCGGGCCTGTTCCAGCGCCTGCGCGAGGTGTTCACCCAGCAGCGCGAGGCGCTGATCGCGCTCGACGGCAAGGTGGGCGACAGCGACCTGGGCATCACGATGAGCAAGGGCTTCATCGCCGCGCATGAAGCGGTGCTGGCCCAGCTGGCCACGGCCGGCACCGACGGCATCGGCAAGCCGCTGCAGATGGCCGGCATGGCCATCGCCAAGGCGGCGCCTTCGACCATGGGCACGCTCACGGCCACCGGCTTCATGCGCGGCGGCAAGGCGCTGCTGGCGGCCGAGACCATCGGCACCGCCGAGCTGGCCGCCTTCTGGCGCGCGTACCACGATGGCGTGGTGGAACGCGGCAAGGCCAAGCCTGGCGACAAGACGCTGGTGGACGTGCTGGGGCCGCTGCTGCAGTCGCTGGAAGCCTCGGCGGCCGTCGGCCTGCCGCTGCGCGAAGCCGTGGTGCAGGCCGAGGCCGTGGCGGCCCAGGCCCTGGAAGCCACCAAGACCATGACGGCGCAGCACGGCAAGGCCGCGGTCTTCCGCGAGAAGTCGGTGGGCCTGCAGGATGCAGGCGCCACCGTGGGTCATCTCATCATCCAGGCCATGCGCGACCACGTCGTGCAGGCCGCAGAAGGGCAAGCATGAACATCGCCGTCATCGGCACCGGGGTGCTGGGAACCGGCGTGGGCCTGACGCTGCGCCGCCATGGCCACGCGGTGCGCTGCTGGAACCGCACGCCCGCCAACGCGCAGGCGCTGGTGGAGGGCGGGGCCACGCTGCATGCCACGCCGGCCCAGGCCGCCGAAGGCGCCAGCCACGTGCTGCTGCTGGTGTGGAACGAAGAGGCGCTGCGCAGCGTGCTGGAAGGGCCCGACGGCCTGCTGCAGGCCGCGCAGCCGGGCCAGGTGTTCATCGACATGAGCACCCAGTTGCCGGCCACCGCGCGTGAGCTGGCGGCCCGCTTCCAGGCGGCGGGCGCCTTGTTCGTGGATGCACCGGTGCACGGCAGCCGGGCCGAGGCGCATGCCGGTGGCCTGTGGATCATGGCCGGCGCCAGCGCCGAGGGCTGGGCCGCGGCGCAGCCGGTGCTGCAGCAGCTGGGCGCCTCGGCCCGCCACATGGGCGAGGTGGGCGCCGGTTGCGCGGCCAAGCTGTGCGGCAACCACCTGGTCAGCACCATCGTCGCGGCGCTGGCCGAGTCGCTGGCGCTGGCGCGCAAGTCGGGCCTGGACGGCCACCAGCTGGTGGACGTGTGGAGCGAAAGCGACTTCCGCTCGCCCATCGTGGAAGGGGCCGGCCGCGCGATGTGGGACGGGCAGTTCGACGTCTCGTTCCACCTGCGCACCATGGTCAAGGACACCGAGCTGATCCGCAACCATGCCGAAAGCCTGGGTGTGCCGGTGATGCTGAGCAACACCGTGCATGAGCTGAACAAGGTGGCGCAGAACCTGGGCTGGGGCGAGCTGAATGCCACCGCCATCTTCAAGCTGTGCGAGCTGATGGCCGGCATCACGCCGGCGGCGGACGGCCAGGCCAGCGCCTGACCGGCCGGGGCGTTTGGCCGACATCCCCAAGCGCCTGACCGTTTGACCCATGGACAGCCAGGGCCGTCGGCCCGACGATGCGGCCCATGCGCACCGAACCTTTCCTGCGTACCGTCGACCCGCTGGACGCCGCCTTCGCCGCCCAGCGAGCGGCGTTTGCGGCCGAGCGCTTTCCCAGCCTGGCGCAGCGCCTCTCGCGGCTGGACAGGCTGGCGCAGCTGCTGCAGGACCATGAGGCCGGCTTCGTCGCCGCCATCGATGCCGACTTCAGCGGCCGCAGCCCGCATGAAACCCGGCTGGCCGAGCTGTTCGTGGTGCAGGCCGGCCTGTCTCATGCGCGTGCGCAGCTGCGCCGCTGGATGCGCCCGCGCCGCGTGCCCACCGGGCTGCACTTCCGGCCCGGGCACAACCGGCTGCTGCCGCAGCCGCTGGGCGTGGTGGGCGTCGTGGCGGCCTGGAACTACCCGCTGCAGGTGGCGCTGGCCCCGGCAGTGGGGGCGCTGGCGGCCGGCAACCGGGTGCTCATCAAGCCGTCGGAACACGCGCCGCGGCTGGCAGCGGCGCTGGCCGCCGCGGTGGCCGAGTACTTCGACCCCGGCGAGATGAGCGTGGTGTGCGGCGACGCCAGCGTCAGCCAGCGCTTTTGCGCGCTGCCCTTCGACCACCTGGTGTTCACCGGCTCCACCGCGGTGGGCCGGCGGGTGGCGCAGGCCGCGGCCGCCCACCTGGTGTCGGTGACGCTGGAGCTGGGCGGCAAGTCGCCGGTGATCTTCGATGCCAGCGTGGACCTGGACGAGGCGGTGCCGCGCCTGGCCATGGGCAAGCTGTTCAACGCCGGCCAGACCTGCGTGGGCCCCGACTACCTGCTGCTGCCGCGCGGCATGACCGAGGCCCTGGTGCCGCGGCTGCAGGCCGCGGTGGCCCGGCTGTACCCGCGGCTGCGCGACAACCCCGACTACACCGCCATCATCCACGAGGGCCACCGCCAGCGCCTGCTGGCCCTGCTGGCCGATGCACAGGCCCAGGGTGCCCGCCTGGTGCCGCTGAACCCGACGCAGGAAGACCTGTCGCAGGGCACGCGCAAGCTGGTGCCAACGCTGGTGCTGGGCGCCACGCCCGCGATGCGGCTGATGCAGGAAGAGATCTTCGGCCCGCTGCTGCCGGTGATCGAGTACGGCACGCTGGACGAGGCCATCGCCTGCATCAACGCCGGCGACCGGCCGCTGGCCTTGTACTGGTTCGGCCGCGACACCCGCCACCGCGACCGCGTGCTGCAGGAAACCCATGCCGGCGGCGTCACCCTCAACGATTGCCTGTGGCACATGGCGCAGGAAGACCAGCCCTTCGGCGGCGTGGGCGCCAGCGGCCAGGGCGCGTACCACGGGCGCTGGGGCTTCGACCGCTTCAGCCACCTGAAGCCGGTGTTCCACCAATCGCGGCTGACCGGCGCGGCGCTGCTGCGCCCGCCCTACGGGCGCGCGTTCAACGGCCTGCTGGCGCTGCTGCGCCGCTGGGTGTGAGCGGCCGCTGCGCCGTCGCTGGCGGGCCCTGGCCTTGATCCTCGTCGCTGGCGCGGGCTTGTGGGCTCGGTAAGCTGCCCAGCCATCGGTGCGCAAGGAGGCGTGATGCAAACGATGCAAGGCCTGAACCGCCGCTTTCTGGCGGCGCTGGTGTGCCTGGGCGGCCTGATGGCGCAGCCCGGCCTGGCGGCTGCTGGCGCGGTGCGCGTGGAGCTGGTGGAGCCCGCACGCTTTGCCGATGCCGGCTACAGCCACCGCCAGGCCACGCCGGTCGAGCTGGCGCAGCTCCAGCAGGCGCTGCAGGGCGCGCTGCAGCCACTGGCCGAACGTGGCCTGCCCGCCGGCGCCCAGTTGCAGGTGCAGCTGCTGGACGTGGACCTGGCCGGCGAGCTGGAGCTGCTGCGCCGCCCCACCGGCACCGAGATGCGGGTGATGCGCGAGATCACATGGCCGCGCCTGTCGCTGCGCTGGCGGCTTGAGCAAGACGGCCGCGAACTGCGCGCTGGCGAGCAACTGCTGTCCGACCTGAACTACCTGGCCCACCAGCCGCCGGGCCGCAGCGCCGAGCGCTACGAGCCCGAGCGCCGCCTGCTGCAGCGCTGGTTCCAGCAGACCTTCGGCCCGGCGGGCGAGGCGCCCTGAGCGGGCGCGGCGCGGCGTGCATCAGCGCGGCTGCTGCGCGGCGATCCAGTCGTCGATGCGGGCGGTGAGCACCAGCATCGGCAACGCGCCCGCATCCAGCACCTGGCGGTGGAAGGCCTTCAGGTCGAAGCGCGGCCCCAGCGCCTGCTGCGCCCGCAGCCGCAGCTGCTGCAGGGTGAGCGCGCCCACCTTGTAGGCCAGGGCCTGGCCCGGCATGGCGATGTAGCGCTCGACCTCGGCCGTGGCCTCGGTGCGGCTGAGCGCCGAATGCGCCAGCAGGTAGTCGATGGCCTGCTCGCGGCTCCAGCCGAAGGCATGCAGGCCGGTGTCCACCACCAGCCGTATCGCACGCAGCATCTCGTCGTTGTAGTGGCCGAAGCGCTGGTACGGGTCGGTGAACAGGCCCAGTTCCGGGCCCAGGCTTTCGGCATACAGCGCCCAGCCTTCGGCATAGGCGGTGTTGCCGTCGAAGCGCTGCTGCTTGGGCAGCGCGGTGTTCTCGGCCGCGAGCGAGCCCTGGTAGTGGTGGCCGGGCACGGCCTCGTGCAGGTACAGCGTTTCCATGCCCCAGGTGCGGCGGCTGGGCAGGTCGTGGGTGTTGAAGTGGAAGATGCCGGGCTGCCCGGTGTCCAGCGACCCCGGGGTGTAGCTGGCGCCGGCCGCCGTCACCGCCTGGTAGTCGGGCGTGGGCCGGATCACCAGCGGCGTGCGTGGCGCCTCGCCGAACAGCCGGGGCATGGCCTGCGCCACCCGCTGGCCGATGGCCGCATAGCCGTCGGCCAGGGCCTGCGCGCTGGCCGGTGCAAAGCGCGGGTCGGTGCGCATCTGCTCGAAGAACTCGCCCAGGCTGCCGGCAAAGCCCACCTCGCGCATCACCGCCTGCATGCCGCCTTCGATGCGCGCCACCTCCGACAGGCCCAGCCGGTGCACGGTGGCGGCGTCCAGCCCGGTGGTGGTGTGCAGGCGGATCAGCCAGGCGTAGTAGTCGCCGCCGCCGGGCAGCGCCGACAGGCCCACGCTGTCGCGCGCCGCGGGCAGGTAGCGGGTGGTCAAGAAGCGCGACATGCGTGCCAGTGCCGGCCGCAGCTGGTCTTCCACCAGCTCGGTGGTTTCGCGGGTCAGGCGCTCGCGGTCGGCGGCGGGCAGGTCGGCCGGCATCTGCCGCACCGGGCCGTAAAAGGGCGAGTCGTTCACGCCCTGCGTGGCCAGCTGGTCGAACTGTGCGATCAGCCGCGCCACCACCACCTTGGGCAGCACCACGCCGCTGGCCATGCCCTGCTGCATGCGGTCGGTGGCCCCGTCCAGCCAGACGATGAAGCCTTGCAGGCGCGACAGGCCGGCGTCGTAGTCGGCCACGCTGCGGTAGGGCGCAGGGCCCTGGGCCGACGAGATATCGGCCATCAGCAGGTGCCAGCCCTGCATCTGGTCCAGCGGCATCAGCGGCCACAGGCCGGCCAGCGGCATGGCGTTGGCTTCCAGCGCCAGCTGGCGCGACCAGCGGAAGCTGTCGTAGGCCGCGCGGTCGTCGGCGTTGAGTGCCTCGCGCGACACGGCGTCCAGCAGGTTCAGCTCGGTCTGCGCCGCTTCGCGCTCGGCCGCCACGTGGGCGGGTGAATCGGGGTTGCCGAACTCGCCCGCGCGCCGCAGATCGCCGCGGAAGAGGCCGGCCATCGGGTTGCGCGCCAGCATCGCTTCGTCGCTGGCGTCCATCAGGCTGCGCAGCTGGCGCGCGGCGGCTTCGGCCCGGGCGTTGGTCTCGGCGGCGCTGGGTGTGGCGGGTGCCGGCACCGTGGGCGCCGCAGGCGTGCTGCCCGCCTGGGGCGCCGGGCCCGCGCAGCCGGCCAGCCACAGGGCCGCCACCAGCGGCAGCGCGGCGGCGCAGGGGAAGCGATGTGAACGAAGTCGTGGGGCTGACATGCCCCGCTTATACGATGCGCGCCCGCACGTGCCGATGCGTTTGCCAACAACCCGAAACACACCCGTGGCCCCGGCAGGCCCGGTGCGCCACGCCACAATGGCAGCCAGCATTGCCATCTGCATGGAGTACGCATGTTCTTATCCCGTCGTCAGCTCATCGCCGCCGCTGTGGCCGCCGGCATGTCGCTGGCGCTTGCCGCCTCGCCGGTGGCCGCGCAGTCGCGGCTCAAGGTGGCGGCCGTCTACACCGTGCCCGTCGGCCAGCTCTGGGTCGGCCGCATCGACAAGGCCTTGAAGGCCGCCGCCGCGCGTGGCGAGATCGACTACGTGTTCAGCGAGAACGTGGCCGCCGCCGACTATGAGCGGGTGCTGGCCGAATACGCCCAGCAAGGCCATGCGCTGATCGTCGGCGAAGCCTTCGCGATGGAGGACGAGGCCCGCAAGGTGGCCCGCAAGTTCCCCAAGACCGCTTTCCTGATGGGCAGCAGCGGCAAGCCGGCGCGGCCCAACTTCGCGGTGTTCGACAACTACATCGTCGAGCCCGCCTTCCTCACCGGCATGATCGCCGCCGGCATGAGCAAGAGCGGTCAGATCGGCCTGGTGGCCGGCTACCCGGTGGCCGAGACCAACCGGCTGATGAATGCCTTCATGGCCGGTGCGCGCGACATCAACCCGAAGGCGCGCTTCCACGTCACCTTCATCGACAGCTGGTTCGACCCGCCCAAGGCCAAGCAGGCCGCCTTCGCGATGATCGACAAGGGCGTGGACGTGCTCTACGCCGAGCGCTTCGGCGTCAGCGATGCGGCCAAGGAGCGCAAGGTGCTGGCCATCGGCAACGTGATCAACACGCAGGACAAGTACCCCGAGACGGTGGTGGCCTCGGCGCTGTGGAACATGGAGCCGACGATCGACGCCGCGCTGGCCGCGATCAAGGCCCACAAGTTCAAGGCCGAGGACTACGGCCGCTACTCGATGATGAAGGTGGGCGGCGGCGAGCTGGCGCCGCTGGGCACCTTCGAGGACAAGGTGCCCGCCGCGCTCAAGGCCAAGGTGGCCGCGCGCGAGAAGGCAATGCGCGAAGGCAAGTTCAAGGTGCGCATCAACAACGCCGAGCCGCGCGGCAACGTGCGCTGAGGTTCAGGCCGCCGGGCTGCCGGCGCCCCGCAGCAGCGGGCCGAAGCTGGTGTCCCAGAAGGGCGCCACCTCGGCCGGGCCGTCGAGCACGCCGATCCTGGCGAAGGTGCTGGCCACCTCCTGGTGGCGGGCGATCACCTGGGCGTCCACCGGCAGCAGGGCATGGTCGTCGCTGCGGTTGTTGAAGAGCTCGATCAGGTCGCCCACCGGCACCCGCGTTTCGGCCGACTGGGCGCGGGCATAGGCCAGGTAGTTGGCATTGGCCCAGCTGTAGGCGCGGCGCAGGCGCAGCAGGTAGTCGCCCACCGCCGCACGCCGCAGCGGATCGGCGATGGTCTTGGGGTTGGCGTAGATGGGGAAGTTGCCCGACAGATAGCCCTTGCCGGTCTTGAGCACCTTGGCGCCGTAGCGGGTGCGGGCCAGCTGGCCGTTGTAGCCGTAGATGGCCCAGGCGTCGAGGTCGCCGCGGTCGAAGGCCGACAGGCCGTCGGCCGGGCTCAGGTTGGCGGCCTGGATGTCGTTGAAGCTCAGCCCCGCCTCGGCCAGCTGCTTGTGCAGGAAGTAGTGCGCGGTGGTGCCGCGCACATAGCCCACGCGCCGGCCCTTGAGGTCCTTGATCGACTCGATGCCGCTGCCCTTGCGCGCCAACGTCACCTGGTTGTTCAGGTCTTCGCGGATCACCGCGATGAAGCGCACGTTGGCCTTCTGCCGCGCCGCGAAAGTGGCCGGAATCTCGCTGCCCGAGCCCAGGTCCAGCGCGTCGCCGTTGAGCGCCTCGATGTGCAGCAGGCCGTTGTTCAGTTCGCGCCAGTCGATGGTGTAGGGCGCATCAGCCAGCTGCGCCGCCGCCAGCAGCGCACGCCAGTTGCCCTCGTAGGTGCCGATGCGCAGCGTGACCCCGGCCAGGTCCCGCGAAGAGGGCGTTGCCGCGCCGGCCAGGCCGGGCAGGGCCAGCGTGGCGGCGGTGCCGATCAGCAGCCGGCGGCGTGTGGGGGAAGGCCGTGGGGCCATGCGATGCTCCAGGGGGTTTGGCATCGCAGCATCGTAGGAACGGCCGTCGCGGTTGGCGACGCATCATCGCGCATAAGCATCCTCGGCAGGCGCATGGTGGCCGCGCGGCGGCCAGCCGGCTTCAGCCGGCTGCCGGTGCCAGCCCGAGCCGCGTCAGCAGCTTCAGCATCGCAGGCGCGCACAGCGCAGGCAGCTCCTGCGGCGCGGCCCAGCGCCAGGCGTCGACCTCGGGCGTCATCACGCCGGTGCGGTGGTGCGCAAAGAAGCTGGTGCAGG
>NZ_CAXFDV010000134.1:0-2522 GCF_964001545.1 uncultured Aquincola sp. | reverse complement strand
CACGGGTGGACTTTTGCGCAGGGCCGTGCGGGTGGGCTCGGGGGCGCATCTGGAGCGCCGAGCAACGCAGGGTGGGTGGCCGCGCGCGCAGCGCGCCTCGTGAACTGACTCGCGGTCGTTGTCCGAGCACAGTGAGCGCAGCGAACGTAGCGAGTTGGACCGCGGGCCACCCACCCGAGTAGCGCAGGGCAGTCCGCGCTACGCGCGGACCGCGGAAGCTAAGCCCCCGGGCCCGCCCGCACGGCCCTGCGCAAACAGCGCCACCCGCACCAGGGTGTCCTCAGCGCCGAGCCCCCGCACGACTCTGTGCAACACCAGCCAATCACCACCCAGGGTGTTGAAAGCCCACCAAACCCACAGCAACAGCACCCAATGAAAAAGGGGCCTCAGCATCCAAGCCAAGGCCCCTTTTCCTCGCAATGTCGTCACGCTGAGCGCAACGCCTGCTTTTCCTCCCGGTAAACCGGTTGGGGCCGCATCGCAACCCCGAGCCCAAGATGGTGCATGGCTGTCCAACTTCTGTCGTCCCCGCAAGCGCGGGGTGGCTTGGCAGCCCTACCATCCAGGGCATTCCAATCAATGCAAGGACCACGCCATGCCGGAAGCTGCTGCGCTGCTGGGCGCCCATACCGTCGTCGGCATCGTGGGCGCCGGCAGCATGGGGGTGGGCATTGCGCAGGTGGCCGCGCAGGCCGGCCATGCGGTGCGCCTGTTCGATGCGCAGCCCGGCGTGGCGCAGGCGGCCTTGCAGCGCATCGGCAATGACCTGGCCACCGCGGTGCAGCGCGGCCGGCTGCAGCCGGCGCAGCGCAGCGCGGTGCTCGAGCGGTTGTCGCTGGTCGACTCCATCGCCGGCCTGGAAGGCTGCGGCCTGGTGGTCGAGGCGGTGGCCGAGCGGCTGGAAGTCAAGCAGGCCCTTTTCCGCCAGCTGGAGCAGTGGCTGCCGGCGGCCACCGTGCTGGCCACCAACACCTCGTCCATCTCCATCACCGCCGTCGCCCATGGCCTGGTGCACCCGGGCCGCGTGGTCGGCTGGCACTTCTTCAACCCCGCGCCGCGCATGCGCCTGGTGGAAGTGGTGCGCGGGCTGGACACCGACCATGCGGTGGCCGATGCCGTCAGCCAGCTCAGCCGCGCCTGGGGCAAGACGCCGGTGGATGCGCCCAACACGCCGGGCTTCATCGTCAACCGCGTGGCCCGGCCGTTTTATGCCGAAAGCCTGCGGCTGCTGAGCGAGCAGCTGGCGCCCGCGCCGGTGATCGACCAGCTGCTGCGCGAGGCGGGCGGCTTTCCGATGGGGCCGTTCCAGCTCATTGACCTGATCGGCGTGGACGTCAACCTGGCGGTCAGCGAATCGATCTTCGCCGCCACGCAGTTCGACAGCCGTTATGCGCCCCACCCGCTGCAGCAGGAGCTGGTGCATGCCGGCCGCCTGGGCCGCAAGAGCGGGCGTGGCTTCTACGACTACCAGCTGGACGCGGCCACGCCCACCGCCGTGGCGGTGGAACCGGCGCCGCTGCGGCCCACGCTGCGCAGCTCGTCGCAGCCGGGCCTGCTGGCGCCGCTGGTCGAGCGGCTGCGTGCCGGTGGTCAGGTGGTGGTGTCCGACGGCTCACTGCCGCCGGAAAGCCTGGCGGTGGACGAGGTGACGGTGGCGCTGACCGATGGCCGCACCGCCACCTGCCGAGGTCAGGGTGAGCCCTTGCTGCTGCTGGACCTGGCGCGCGATTTCGCCACCACCCGCGTGCTGGGTGCGGCCGCCAGCACCGGCCACCATGAGCTGCTGCCCGGCCTGGCCGCGGCGCTGCAGCCGGCGGGCGTGGAGCTGCTGGCGCTGGACGACGTGGCCGGCCTGGCCGTGATGCGTGTGGCCTGCTGCCTGGTGAACGAAGCGGCCGAGCTGTGCACCTGGACCGGCACCTTGCCGGCCGATGTGGACATCGCGATGGTGCTGGGCGCCGGCCATCCGCAAGGGCCGCTGGCCTGGGGCGAGCAGCTGGGCGTGCAGCGTGTGATCAGCGTGCTGGAGCACCTGCAACAGCACTACGGCGACAGCCGCTACCGCCGGTCGCCGCGCCTGTGGCGGATGCAGGCGGCGCATCGCAGCTGACGGCCACGCGGGTGGCGCCAACGCCCGCGCGGGGCAGCGCATCCACCGCGCTGGCCAGCAGCAGCGCCAGCACCATGCTCACCGAGGGCACCACGATCGACAGCCACACCGGCAGCGGCAGGCGGCCGCGCGCGCGCCAGGGCAGCTCGGGGTGGTCTTCATCGGCATCGACATCGGCAATGGCGGACGGGGGCAGCGCCTCGGCCACGTCGGCCAGCGTGCTTGCATCCATGGCATGCGTCTTCAAGCAGGTTCTCCTCACAGGCGTGCTCGCGCCGCAGTGTCGCGGCTGGAGCGCGTGATCGCGTCATGCAGATGACGGACCCGGCGCTCGCCGCCTCGGGTTTGTCCGCAGGGAATCGGGCTTCCGTGCGGCACCACCCCTCCCTAAAATTCACCGACCGGTCGGTAT
>NZ_CAXFDV010000133.1:0-2132 GCF_964001545.1 uncultured Aquincola sp. | reverse complement strand
GCGATGGTGCTGGACTGGCTCAGCAGCACGTCGGCCGCGGTGGGCGTGAGCCGGCCATCGGCCACCGCCGCCAGCGCCAGGCTGTCGAAGCGCTGCAGCGCCGCCAACGCGAAGTTGAAGCTGTACTGCGCGGCGGCGCCGGTGTCGGTGTAGCCCATGGCCATCCAGCGGTGGGCATCGTCGGCGGCCTGGGTCAGCGCCTGGCCGTCCACCACGTCGTAGTAGGCCAGGTTCTCGCGCAGCAGGCCGGTGGACGCGAAGTCAGGGCGGAAGTGGCTCACGCCCTGGCACAGCGCACCGCAGGTCCAGCCGCGGCCGATGGCGGACGACTGCGCCTCGGCCACGGTCTTGGCCGCGTCTTCCTGCAGCACGAAGCCCGCGGCCACCGAGGCCTGTGCGGCGGCATTGACCTTGGCCACGTAGTCGGCATGCGTGGGGTACAGCGCGGCCAGGCGGGCATCGCTGAACGGCACCCAGGCGCCGATGTTGCCGCACTGCAGGCCGTCGGCCCGGGCCACCGGCACGTCGGCGGCGGCCAGGCGGATGCCGCCCAGCGCATTGCCGTCGCCATCACGCGCCACCGATGGCGGCTCGGTGCCGGCCAGCTGGAACAGTGGCCCCGAAGGCGGCACGGCGCCGGTGCGCAGCTGCTGGTCCAGGTGGTGCACCGCGGCACTGACCACATGGCTGAAAGGCGCCCGCGTGCGGGTGGTCACGCTGCCGCCCAGGCAGTTGTCGCTGGGCGTCTTGGCCGGGCCCAGGTCGCGCAGTCGCACGCTGGTGCGGCCCATGCGCTGCACCACGTCGCCATGCGAGGTGGCCGCCACCCACCAGGTGCGGCGGGTGGGCGTGTCGGGCTGCGAGCGGGCCAGGTTGGTGGCAGTGGCTTCCGATTCGCTCAGCACCTTGATCAGCGGCGTGGTCAGGTCGTCGCGCACCGCCGGGTTGGCCACCTGGATCAGCATCGCATCGACGATGGGCGCGCGCAGGTGCACGTAATTGGCATAGGTGCCCATGCGGCTGCCCGACTGCGACATGCCCGCCGCGATCACCCGCTGCGGCACCAGGCCGCCCAGCACCTGCGGTTGCAGGCGCGCCGCCTTCACCGCCTGCGAATAGATGTCGTAGGACAGCGCGTCCTGCGTGACCTTGCCGCCGCCGGTCACATCCAGCGCGCCATAGCGCGCGGGGCTGAACTGCCGCAGGCCGAGCGCGGCATTGGCAATCGCGTTGTCCTGCGCGGTCACGCCCACATAGGCATAACCGGCGCGCAGCAGATAGTCCTTGGCCTGCACCCAGAAGTATTCGCCGTCGAAGCCGTCGGTGACGTTGAGCCACTCCACCACCACGGTACCGTTGAACCTGGCCGGGTCGGCCGGGCGGCGCACCACAAAGCGCGTCTTGTACGGCACGCCGGTGGCCACCACGTTGGCATTGGCCGTGGGCGGCACCGCACTGCTCACCGGGGCGTCGTAGGCCTTGGCCTGGCCTTGCAGGTAGAACTCTTCTTCCACGTAGCCGCGGCTTCGCAGCGCCACGTCGGTGGCAAAGAAGGTGTAGTTGCGGATGGCGCTGTCGAAGCCCTCGCTGACCACCGGGCCGGTGACGGTCGGCGTTTCCACCAGCGGCCAGGCGTCGGCCACCGGCGGCGGCGCGCCCGGCGTGGCGCCTGCATCGTCGCCATCGCTGCCGCAGGCGGCCAGGCCGATGAACGAGAAGGTCAGGGTGGCCTGCGCCAGCCGGCGCCAAGAAAGGGAGAGAGATGGCATGCGGGTCTCCTGGATTTCGGTGTGCATCGCTGCGTTGAAACTGCGTTGGACAGCGCTATCCAAAGCCGTTGGGCCATCCTAAGAACCGCAGCCCGGGCTGCGCCCTAGGGAATACCGCCAGCCGCCGGACGGGCTGGTATCCGGGCGTATCAGCAGGCCAAAGCAGGTGCCCTGCTTGTCTAGACAAGTCAAGGCGGCGGCTCCGCACAACCCCCATCGGCCAAGGGCGATGGTTCAGGCATGCTGGCGCACCCCAGGAGGAGTCAGCCATGCACCAGCAGATCTTCGTCAACCTGCCCATCAAGAACATGCAGCGCTCACGCGCGTTCTTCGAGTCGCTGGGCTACCAGTTCAACCCGCAGT
>NZ_CAXFDV010000132.1:0-6811 GCF_964001545.1 uncultured Aquincola sp. | reverse complement strand
GCGTGTCGGCAGGGAGCGCCATGGAGCACCTCTTTGGCAGGTTGTGCGGTCGCACGGCGTACGGCTGTGCCGTGTGCTGTTTCGCACCTTAGAACCAACGGGCGGCTGTCGGTTTGTCGCACATCAACCGTTGTGGCCGCCAGCGGGCGGCGGTCAGCGACGCAGCGCTTGCGCGGCCAACGCGATGAAGGCCTTGGTCTTGGCCGGCAGAAAGCGCGTGCCGGGGGTGACGAGGTAGATGGCGCCTGCCTCGCCCAGCTCCCAGTCGGGCAGCACCGGCACCAGGTGGCGGCGCAGCGGGTGCCTCTCCAGCAGCCAGTCGGTGACTGCCGCGATGCCGGCACCACCCGCTGCAGCCGTCAGCAGCGACTCCGCGTCGTCGGCCACCAGCGCGGGCTGCAACGCCAGCTTCACGCGCTGCGTGGGCTGGCGCAGCAGCCAGGGGGCAGCGGCCGGGGCGCTGCTGAACTGCAGGCAGCGGTGCTGCCTGAGCTCTTCCGGCCGCTGCGGCGTGCCGTGCCGCTGCAGGTAGGCACGCGAAGCCACCAGGCTGCGCTTGATGCCGCCCAGGCGGCGCGCCACCAGCGAGCTGTCCGCCAGCTGGCCGATGCGCACCGCGGCGTCGAAGCCTTCGGCCACCACATCCACCAGCCGGTCGCTGTAGTGCACGTCGAGTCGCAGCTGTGGATGCTGCTGCAGGAAGCGCGGCAGCAGGGGTGCCAGCCAGAGCCGGCCGTAGCTCAGCGGTGCGGTGATGCGCAGCACCCCGTGCGGCTGCTCGCTGGACGCAGACAAGTCCGCGGTGGCGCTGGCCAGCTCATCGAAGACCGTGGTCACCCGGGCCAGGTAGGCGGCGCCACTTTGCGTCAAGGCCACCCGCCGCGTGGTTCTTTCGACCAGGCGCACACCCAGGCGGCTTTCCAGTGCGGCGATGCGGCGCGACACCGTCGAGCCGTCCTTGCCCAGCCGTGCCGCCGCCGCGGTGAAGCTGCCCGCCTGCGCCACGGCCACGAAGGCCTGCAGTTCATCGAGCGCGCCGGCATGCAGCACCGGCGGCGGCAAGGTCGTTCGGTATCTGGCCATGCCGGCATGTTATTGCACCGAATGCATCAGTCTTCTGTACCGGCGGGCATTGCTGAATCTGGCGCAGGGCTCTTCAATGGCGGGATGGAACAACGAATCGACATGAGGACGGGCGGCCGGCGCGATGGCCGACGCTGGCTGGTGCTGGCGGCCGGGTTTGCAGGCAACGCGGTGTTTTCCGCGACCATCTCCGGCCTGCCCGCCGCGGCGGTGCCGCTGCGGGCAGCCTATGGGCTGGACACCTCGGGCCTGGGCATCGCCATCGGCGCGGTGGGGCTGGGCATCGCCTTGAGCGAATTGCCCTGGGGCCTTCTGACGGACCGGCTGGGCGATCGCCGGGTGCTGTTGTGGGGCCTGGGCCTGACCGCGGCGGTGCTGGCCTGGCTGTCCCTCTTCGTCTCACCCGCTGGCGGGCACCGCCCTTCGCTGGCGGCGCTGGCCACCGGCATGGCCTTGATCGGCCTGGCCGGCGGCAGCGTCAACGGCGCCAGCGGCAGAGCCGTGATGCTCTGGTTCAGCGACCGCGAGCGGGGGCTCGCGATGAGCATCCGCCAGACCGCCTTGCCGGTGGGCGGCGCGCTGGGCGCGCTGGCGGTGCCCGCGGTGGCCGTCGAGGCGGGCTTTGGGGCGGCCTTCGCCGTGCTGGCGGTGGCTTGCATGGCTGCCGGTGCCGCGTGCTGGTGGTGCCTGCGCCAGCCCCCGCCCGCGGCGGCGCAGGCCATGCAGGATCAAGGCGCAGCGGCTGCCGCATCGCCCCTGCGGCGCTGGGCCACCTGGCGCCTGGTGCTGGCCATCGGTGCGCTGTGCGTCGGGCAGATCGCGGTGTTGAGCTTTCTGGCCGTGTTCCTGCACGACGTGGGCCGTTTCAGCATCGCGCAAACCAGCGCGGCGATGTTCCTGTACCAGGCGGGCGCCGCCACGCTGCGGGTGTGGAGCGGCGCGTGGACCGACCGCCACGGCAACCGGCCCGCCTTCCTGCAGCGCTGCTGCCTGCTGGTGGCCGTGCTCTTCGGGGTGCTGGCGTTGCTGGCAGCGTGGGCGGTGGCGGTGGGCGGGCAGGGGGGACCAGCCCATGCCCTGAGCCGCTGGGCGCTGTGGGGCCTCCTCGTGCTGGCCGGCATGCTGGCTTCGGCCTGGCATGGCGTGGCCTTCACGGAACTGGCTGTTCAAGCCGGGTTGCGGCATGTGGGCACCGCGCTGGGCCTGGGCAATACCCTGGCCTTCAGCGCCTACTTCCTCACGCCGCTGATGGTGCCGCTGGCGCTGCGCCTGGGCGGCTGGCCGGCCGCCTGGGGTCTTGCCGCTGCATGTGCGCTGCTGGCCCGGCCGCTGTTCGGCCAGGCCGGCCACGCCGGTACCCACAAGCCGCCCCGCGCCCAAAAAGAAAGCGGCCACAAGGGCCGCTGAAAGCACGTTTGACGGTGCCAGGAGGAGACAACACAAAACTGGGGGCTCGGCGCGGCGGTTCAAGCCGCGCTGATGAAGATCAAGCGAGGGCTTCGGCCGCGGTGGACAGCGCGCCTGCCGCCTTGCCCTTGCCGGCGCGGGCCGGCGGGTTGCACAGGCCGCAGGTGAAGTGCTTGGCGATCTCGTGCGGGTGGCTGACGTAGTGGCCGCTGCAGCAGTTGCATCGGGTCATCGTCAGCATGCCGTTGTCGACGAACTTGACCAGCCGCCAGGCGCGGGTGACCGACAGCAGCGGCTCCAGGCCCTGCGACTGCGTCTGCTCCAGGTACAGCTGGTAGGCCTTGATCACCACGTCGATCTCGTCCATCGCCGAGGTCTTGTTCAGGTACTCGTGGATGTTCAAGAACAGGCTGGCATGGATGTTCGGCTGCCAGGTCATGAACCAGTCGGTGGAAAACGGCAGCTGGCCCTTGCTGGGGCTCTTGCCCGCCACTTCCTTGTACAGGCGGATCAGGCGTTCGTAGCTCAGGTCGGTTTCCGATTCCAGGACCTGCATGCGTGCGCCCAGCTCGATCAGCGTGACCGCGCGTTCGATCTGCTTGGCTTCGGTCAGGATGCTCTTGGTGCGTGCCATGGTGCGTGCTTTCGGAGTCAGTCGGATCAGGCGGCCTGGCGCAGGGCGCTGCCGTTGGCAGCGGGCTTGGCGTGCTGCGTGATCAGGTCGAACACCACGTCGTCTTCCATCGAAAAGCGCGACAGCAGCGTGTTGCCGCTGGCCAGCCTGGACAGCTCCGATGCGGTGAGCCCGACCAGCCGGTCCGCGGCGCGGCCATGCAGGCCCAGGATCTCCAGCGCCGGCTGGCGGTCGGCGCGCAGCAGGCTTTGCGCCAGCATGAGGTAGCCGAGGTTGGCTTCGCGAATCTCGGCAAGGATCTGGGTCGTGTTCATCGGGCTCTTCCTGGTGGGTGCAGCTGTCTCGCTGCGTTGGAATGAACTGTAGAAGCCCGAGAACCGTGACAAAAGTGGCCGTTTTCCGTGCCTGCCGTCCTTGTTTGTCGTGCTGCCTGTCAGCCAACTTCCTACACGCGGCCGGGCGTGGGCAGCCCCATCCGGCCGCCGGCGCCGTGGGGCCGGCTGGGCACGGCAGGCACCACCAGCACGTCGGCCTGCGCACCGCGCAGCAGCTCGCGGTGGATGTCGCCCACCAACCAGCGGCGCACCGCGCTGCCCCCGCTGTGGCCGGCCACCAGCAGGTCGGCACCCCAGGCCTGGATCAGCCGCAAGGTCATCGGCGCGGCCGGCCCGCGGCTGACTGCATGCTCCACGCGGTCGCGTGCGATGCCGATGCGGTCGGCCAGCCGGCGCAGGCGGGCCTGTGTGCCTTGCACTTCGCGCTGGCGGTAGGCCTGCACGATGTGCAGCGGCACGCCCACTTCACGCATCGCCGAGTCCTGGCCCGAAAAGCGCAGCACGTGCGCGAGCTGCAGCCGTGCGCGGGGATGCAGGTCGGCCGCCAGGCGCGCAGCAGCTTGTGAGCCGGGCGAGAAGCTGGTGGCCACCATCACGCGCCGGTAGGGCCGCGCGGCCGTGGCGCGAACGGCCAGTACCGGCCCCACGCCGGCCCGCACCACCAGGTCTTCGCGCGAGTTCAGCTGGCGGGCCAGCCAGCCCAGTTGCACGCGGGCGGTCTCCAGCGTGGCTTCAGGGCTTTGCGCGGGCACCACGTGCAGCACGTGGAGCACGGCGCCATGCTCGGCGGCCAGGATGGCGGCGCGGCGTACCGCGTTATGGCCCAGCGGCGACAGGTCGGTGGCGGCCAGGATGGAATGAAGGCGGGACATGGAAACTCCTTGCGAACACAAAGCATCGACGTGCGTCGGCCTGCCGCCCGCCAGGGCAGCACACAGGGCCGACGGATGACCGGCGGGGGCGCTGACTACAGCGTCAGGTCGCCGTGCGCTTCGGGCTGGAACTCGATGACGGCCACCTGGGCCTCTCGGGTCTGGCCGTCGGGCGACGACCAGCGGGCGACGTCGCCCACGCGCAGGCCCAGCAGGCTGCTGCCCACCGGCGACAGCACCGACACCTTGTGCACGGCGGCGTTGGCATCGGCGGGGTAGGTGAGCGTCAGGGTCGAGCAGGCGCGGGTGGTCAGGTCCACCAGCAACACGCGCGAGTTCATGGTCACCACATGGGCGGGCAATCGGGCCGTGGGCAGCACCAGGGCATCGGCCAGCACGGCCTGCAGTGCATCGGCGGTGGCGCCTTGGCCCGCTTGCCGTTGCAGCAGGTGGGTCAGGCGGACGTGGTCGAGTTCAGTGAGCGTGCGCTCATCGACGAGGGTGGGCATGGGGCGCTCCAAGGGCGCGGCCATCGGTGGGATGGTCGCGATGCTGCGCGGGTTGGGGGCCCGGCGATCTGGAGTTGCGCGTGAGGGGGGAGGGTGATCGCCGGGCCTAGGAATGTGCTGCCGGCTGAAGACCGGCAAAGCGCAGCATCTGGCCTGCCACAAGCACCCCCGCCGAGCGGCCACGGCCGGCCATCAGCGGGGTGCCAATGTCGTCGTGCAGGGGGTGGATGGCGATCATGCAAACGATTGTAGGAAGCCCACGGCCCGCCGCGGCCAATGCCACCACAGACCATGCCAGTACTGCGAGGGGCGGCCCAGCTGAGCCTGCCGGCCAGTGCCGCGCCGCCGGTGCCGGCGGTGGTCATCGCGCATGGCAGGGACGGCGTGCCGCCCAGCCTGCAGCCCTGGGTGCGGCTGTTCAACGAGCTGGGCCTGGCCACGCTGGTGGTGGACAGCTTCGGCTCGCGCGGCGTGGCCTGCACCGCTGCCCGGCGCATCGTCACCCGCGGCACGCACGTGGGCCGCAACGAGGCGGCGGTGCAGGCCTCGCAGGCGGACGTGCGGCGCTTTGTCGAACGGGTGGTGCTGCAGCCGGGCGCTCAGCGCCCCTTGTAGACCGCCGGCCGCTTTTCCATGAAGGCCCGCGGCCCTTCGCGGGCGTCTTCGGTGGCCATGATCTGGCGCTTGGCTTCGTTTTCCAGTGCAAAGGCCGCGGCCAGCGGCTGGCCGCTGGCTTCGCGCACCGTGCGCTTGACGGCCTGCACCGCCAGCGGGCCGTTGGCGGCGATGCGCCGGGCCAGGGCCTGGGCGGCGGGCAGCACCTCGGCCGCCGGCAGCACGCGGTTGACCAGGCCGATGCGCAGCGCGGTGGCGGCGTCGATGGGGTCGCCGGTGAGCATCAGCTCCATCGCCAGCGCCTGCGGCACCTGGCGCGGCAGCCGCGCCATGCTGCCGGCAAAGGGCAGCAGCGCGCGCTGCACTTCGGGCAGGCCGAAGCGGGCATGGTCGGCCGCGATGCGGATGTCGGTGCCCAGCATCAGCTCGAAGCCGGCGGCCAGGCAGTGGCCGTTGATGGCGGCGATCACCGGCTTGTCCAGCGGGTAGTCGCGCAGGCCCGAGGCCGCCATCACCAGCGGATCGGCCAGCAGCCGGCGGTCCCAGTCGTCTTCGGCCAGGCGGTCGCCGGTCATCAGCGGCAGCGTGCGCTGCAGGTCGCCGCCGGCGCAAAACGCCTGGCTGCCGGCGCCGGTGATCACCGCCACGCGCAGGGCCGGGTCGGCCGCGAAGTCGATCACCGCATCGGCCAGGCGGCACAGCATCTCGGGCGTCAGCGCATTGCGGCGGGCCGGTGCGTCGAGCGTCAAGGTGAGCACCGCGCCGTCGCGGTGGAGATGGAGGCTGTCGGTCATGCGGTGTTCAGGCTTTGGGCAGGCAGCGGTAAGCCAGCGGGTAGGGTTGCATCAGGCGGCGCACGGCGTCTTCCGTCTCCGGCCGCGCCAGGTGGAACTGCACCTGCAGGCCGGCGACAGTGTCCAGCACCTCCACCTGCACGGCGCCCGCCGGCAGCTCGGCGGCGGCCAGCTGTTCTTCCAGCAGCCGCTGCGTGGCCAGCGCGCGCAAGGCCGGCTTGTACACCTTGCCCACCGCGGTGGTCGGTATGGCCGGCAGCACGTCCACCCGCTTGGGCATGGCCGGCCGCTCGGGGATGTAGGGCGCGGCAAAGGCGGCCAGCGCCTGCGCATCGACCTGCGCGCCGGGCTTGAGGCTGACGAAGGCCACCGGCAGCTCGCCGGCATAAGCGTCGGGCTGGCCGACGGCGGCGGCCATCAGCACGTCGGGGTGGCGCAGCAGGGCGCTTTCGATCATGCCGGGGTCGATGTTGTGGGCGCCGCGGATGATCACGTCCTTCGAGCGGCCGGTGACATACACCCGGCCGGCTTCGTCCAGGTGGCCGATGTCGCCGCTGATCAG
>NZ_CAXFDV010000131.1:0-1609 GCF_964001545.1 uncultured Aquincola sp. | reverse complement strand
GCCTTGGTGGCGCCGCAGGTCAGCGCCACCGCCAGGCTTTGCACGATCTCCGGCGCGTCGGCGCCGATCATGTGCACCGCCAGCACGCGGTCGGTGTCGGCGTCCACCAGCAGCTTCATGTAGCTGCGTTCGGCACCGCCGATGAAGGTCTGCTTCATCGGCCGGAAGTCGGCTTCGAACACCTTGAGCGTGTGGCCGGCGGCCAGCGCCTCGGCCTCGCTGGGGCCGATGGTGCCCACCGGCGGCAGCGTGAACACCGCAGTGGCGATCAGGCTGAAGTCGGGCAGGGCCACCGCACCCGGCTCGCTGCCGAAGTGCAGGTCGGCCCAGGCCCGGCCTTCGGCAATGGCCACCGGCGTCAGGTTGCGCTTGTTGGTCACGTCGCCGATGGCGTGCACGCCAGGCACCGGCGTCTCGAAGCGCTCGTTCACCGGCACCGCCCCCACGCGGTCGGTCTGCAAGCCCAGCGTCTCCAGGCCCAGGCCTTCGGTGTTGGGGCGGCGGCCGGTGGCGTTCAGCACAAAGGGAAAGCGGTGCGTCATGCCGCTGGGCATGTGCAGCTCAAAACAGTCCGCCTGCCGGGCCACGCGTTGCGGGCTCTGGCCGGGGTGCAGCACCACGCCGGCGGCTTCCAGCGCCTGGGCCACGCGGGTGCGCAGGTCCTCGTCGAAGCCGCGCAGCGGCTGGCGGTCGCGGTAGAACAGGTGCACCCGTGCGCCCAGCCGGGCCAGGATGCTGGCGAATTCCACGCCGATGTAGCCGCCGCCGATCACGCCCACCTCGGCCGGCACGGCCTGCAGGTCCAGCACGTCGTCGGAGGTGGGGCAGTCGCCGATGCCTTCGATGCTGTCACGCACCGGCCGCGCGCCGGTGGCAATCAGCAGGTGGCGCGCGGTCAGCCGCTGCTCGCCCACCACCACGGTGTTCGGTCCGTCGATGCGGGCCCAGCCGTCGATCACCTGCACGCCGGCGCCGTTGAGCAGCTGGCGGTACACCCCTTCCAGCCGGCGGGTTTCGGCGGCCTTCTGCGCGGCCCAGGGCGCCATGTCGAAGGCGGCGGCTTCCACCGCCCAGCCGTAGCCGCGCGCCTCGTGCAGCGCGTCGCCCAGTTGGGCGGCGTACATCATCAGCTTCTTGGGCACGCAGCCGCGGATGACGCAGGTGCCGCCGACGCGGCTGCCCTCGATGATGGCCACCTTGGCGCCCAGGGCCGAGGCCCGGCGCGAGGCCGCCACGCCGCCGGAACCGGCGCCGAGGGTGATCAGGTCGTAGTCGTAATCGGACATGGCAAGGGGGCTGCAAAAGGGGAGCCCGCACTGTGGCACACCGGCTGCCTACACTCCCGGCATGTCCGCCCCGGTTTCCCCTGAACAACGCGCCGCCGAGCTGCGGCGCCTGCTGAACGAGCACGCCCACGCCTATTACGTGCTGGACGCGCCCACCATCCCCGACGCTGAATACGACCGGCTGTTCCAGGAGCTGCAAGCCATCGAGGCCGCACACCCCGAATTGCTGACGCCCGATTCACCCACCCAGCGCGTGATCGGCGCGGTGCTGGAAGGCCTGACGCCGGTGCGCCACACCGTGCCCATGCTGTCGATCAAGACCG
>NZ_CAXFDV010000130.1:0-3246 GCF_964001545.1 uncultured Aquincola sp. | reverse complement strand
TCGGCGCCGACGATGCGCGACAGGTAGGCCGCGATGCGCGCCACCTCGAACAGGTTCTGCGTGTCGGAGGTGTTGGCGCCGTCGCTGCCCAGGCCCACGCGCAGGCCACGTTCCACCATGCGGCGTACCGGCGCCACGCCCGAGCCCAGGCGCAGGTTGCTCAAGGGGTTGTGGATGGCGGTGACGCCGGCCGCGGCCAGCTGGCTGATGTCGTCGTCGTCGATCCAGATGGCGTGGGCCACGCTGAGCCGCTCGCTCAGCAGGCCCAGGCGGTGCATGTGCGACACCAGGCTCTTGCCGTAGCGCTGCTCGCCGAACACGGCCTGCTGCTGGCTTTCGGCCAGGTGGATCTGCATCGGCAGGCCGAACTCGGCCGACAGCTGCGCACAGCCCTGCATGAAAGCGTCGGAGCAATGCAGCGGAATGGTGGGCGCGATGCCCAGGCGGATGCGGCCGGTGTCGAAGGGCCAGTCCTGCGCCGCTGCGCGCACCGCGGCCAGGCAGGCCTGCGGATCGGCGGCGCGGGCCTGCGCGGCCTGGGCCTTCAACGGCTCGGGCAGCGTGTCCAGCAGCTCGGGGTAGGCCTGGTACAGCGTGCGGTCGGCCATCATCGGCGCCACCACGGCGCGGATGCCTACCGCCTCGTACGCCCGCGCGACCGCATGCAGCCCGGCCACCGTCGGCAGCGGGAACTCGCTGGTCATGTCGAACAGCGCGGTGCAGCCCTTCTTCAGCAATTCAACGGCGGTGAGCGTGGCGCTGAGGGCCAGGTCGTCCAGGCCGCGCTGGCCGTTGATGGCGGGCGAGGCGGCCAGAAAGCCTTCCAGCCCCGTGTCGGCCACCGCGCCGCGGCCCAGGCCGCCGTGGGCATGGGTATGGCCGTTGACCCAGGCCGGCATCACCAGCCGGTCGGTGGCGTCCAGGCGGCGGGCGCCTGCCAGCGCATCGAACTGGCCGGGCGCGCCGATGGCGCTGATGGTCTCGCCCCCGATCAGCAGGTCGGCCGGGCGGGCCGGGCTGTCGCCATCGGCCAGCAGCAGGCCGCCGTGGATGACGAGTGAAGTGCTTGTGTCCATCGCCATCAGTCCACCCGCTCGAACAGCACGTCCTGCGCGCCTTCCCACAGCACCTGGGTGCCCAGCGCACGCAGCTGTTGCCGGCCTTCGGTGATGGTGAGGAAGTGGTTGCCCGCCAGCGGGCCCATCTTGCTGCTGAAGCTGCAGCTGCCGTAGGCCAGGATGATCTCGGTTTCGCTGTAGCCGCCGGGGTAGAACAGGATGTCGCCCACCGACGGGTGGCTGGTGTGGTTCTCGAAGCCGACGCGGCGGCCCTCGTTCTCCAGCACGTAGTCGCCCAGCGGCACCCAGCAGCCTTCGCCGCTCCAGCGCACGTGGATCAGCTTTTGCCGGTAGGGCAGCAGCTTCAGGAAGGCGGCCACGGTCTCGGGCGCGTCGGGGTGGGTCTCGGCCATGAAGGTGTGGCCGCCGGCGGTGATGCGGATCTGGGGCATGCAGGACCTTGTGTGGGCGTGCGTGAAAGGGTCAGGAACCGGGCTGGCCGATCCACTTGGTGACGGTGGGCGCCTGCCAGGCGGCCAGGGCGTCGAGCAGGGCATGCGGCTCGGCCTGCACCACCAGCATGTCGCGGTGCTCGGGCTTCATGAAGCCTTCTTCGGTGGCGGTGGCCAGCATGGCGCGCAGCGGCTCGTAAAAGCCGCGGGTGTTGAGCATGCCGCAGGCTTTCACATGGTCGCCCAGCTGGGTCAGCGTGGCGGCTTCCAGCAGTTCTTCCAGCGTGCCCAGGCCACCGGGCAGCGCAATGAAGGCATCGGCCAGCTCGGCCATGCGCGCCTTGCGCAGCCGCATGTGGGCCACCACCTCGTGGCGGGTGAGCCGCGGGTGCAGGTGGCCGCGGTCGTACAGCCGCTGGTTGATGATGCCGACCGCCGTGCCGCCGGCGGCCAGCACGGCATCGCACACCACGCCCATCAAGCCCTTGTGGGTGCCGCCGTACACCAGCGTGATGCCGCGGGCGGCCAGGGCGGTGCCCAAAGCCGCCGCGGCCTGCGCATAGTCGGGCGAGCTGCCGAAGTTGGAGCCGCAGAACACGGCCACGCTGCGCAGCGGCACCGGGGCTTGTCGAATGCTGTCGTTCATGCCCGCACCGTATCAGGAAGCCATGCCCAGGTCGGTCTTGCGCTGGGCCCAGCCGGTCATGCGCTGCTCCAGCCACGAAGACATCGCATACAGCACCACGCCCAGCACCGCCAGGATCAGCAGGCCCGCGAACACCATGGGCACGTCGAAGTTGCCGCTGGCGATCATCATCACCGTGCCGATGCCCTTGTTGGCCGCCACCGTCTCGGCCAGCACCGTGCCCACGAAGGCCAGCGTGATCGCGATCTTGAGCGAGGCGAACAGGTAGGGCAGGGCGCGCGGCAAGGCCACGTTCCACAGGATGTCGCGCTTGCGCGCACCCAGCACGCGCAGCACGTCTTCCAGCTCGGGCTCGGTGCTGGCCAGGCCGGTGGCCACGTTCACCACCACCGGAAAGATGCTGATGACCAGCGAGGTGAGGATGGCCGGCACCGTGCCGGCACCGAACCACACCACGAAGATCGGCACCACCGCCACCTTGGGGATGCTGGAAAAGCCCACCAGCAGCGGATAGGCCACGTCGTAGGCGGTGCGGGATGAGCCGATGAGCAGCCCCAGCACGATGCCCACCGCCACCCCCAGCGCAAAGCCCACCAGCGTGGTGTAGAGCGTTTGCACCGTGTGCGGCCACAGCAGCGGCATCTTCTCCAGCAGCACCTGCAGGATCTGGCTGGGCCGCGGCAGCACCAGGTCGCTGACGCCGCTGGCCACGCACACCAGCTCCCACAGCAGGAAAAAGCCGACCAGGGCCGAAGCCGACAGCAGCCGTTGCCGCAGGCGCGGCGAGATCTTGGGCGTGGAGTCGCTCATGCGGCCTTCCTTTCTTCCAGGGCGATGACGTTCTGCGCCGCATCGGCTGCGGTGCGCGCCTCGGCGATGCGCAGGCGCAGCTCCTGCACCAGGGCCGAGACCTCGGGTGCATAACTCATGGCCAGCGTGCGGGGCCGCGCAAAGGGCACGGCGCGGTCTTCCAGGATGCGACCCGGCCTGGCGCTCATCACGCAGATGCGCGTGGCCAGGTAGGCGGCTTCGCGCAGGTCGTGGGTGACCAGCAGCACCGTGGGCCGCTTGTCCATCCACAGCTGCTGCG
>NZ_CAXFDV010000129.1:0-11786 GCF_964001545.1 uncultured Aquincola sp. | reverse complement strand
TCGCCGAAGGGGTTGATGGCATCGCGCATGCGCTGCAGCGCGGCCGGCTCGGCCAGCAGCTGGCCGACGCGGGCCACGATGCGGGCGCCGTCGGTGCCCACCAGCTCGCCGGCGCCGGCTTCGATCAGCTCGGGCCGCTCGGTGGTGTTGCGCAGCACCAGCACGGGGGTGGACAGGGCCGCGCCTTCTTCCTGGATGCCGCCCGAATCGGTGAGCGCCAGCGCGCTGTGCCGCAGGCACCACAGCAGCGCCGGGTAGTCCAGCGGCGGGCACAGCGTCAGCCGGCTGGCCAGCGCCGGCGGCAGCTGGCCCAGCTCGCCACGCACCGTGTCGGCCACCGCGGGATTGCCGTGCACCGGCCACACCACCTGCAGCGCTGGGTGCTGCGCCAGCAACTGGGCCACCGCGCGCGCCACGTCGCGGATGCCTTCGCCCCAGTTCTCGCGGCGGTGGGCCGTCACCGTGACCAGCGGCTGGCCGGCCAGGCGGGCGCGCAGCGCGTCGATCTCGGGCGGCAGCACCGGCCGGCCCTGGTCCAGCAGCATGCCCAGGCGCTGGCAGCCGCCCAGTGCGGCGTCCACCGCGGTGTTGCCCACCTGGTGGATGCGGGCCGCGGCAATGCCTTCGGCCCGCAGGTTGGCGGCGGCGCCGGCGGTGGGCGCGAAGTGCCAGTGCGCCAGCCGGGCGGTCAGCTCGCGGTTCTTTTCTTCAGGAAAAGGTTCGCGGGCATTGAAGGTGCGCAGCCCGGCTTCCACGTGGCCGATGGGCACGTCCAGGTAGAAGGCCGCCTGCGCCGAGGCCCAGGTGCTGGTGGTGTCGCCATGCACCAGCACGGCCTGCGGCTGCGCGGCCTCGAACACCTCGGTCAGCTGCTCCAGCAGCAGGCTGTTGAGGTGGGCCAGGCGGCCGTTGCGGCGCTCCAGCGTCAGCCGGTGGGCGGGGTGGATGCCGAAGAACTCGTACAGCGTCTCGGCCATGTCGGCGTGCTGGCCGGTGTGCACCCAGGCCACCGGCAGGCCGGCGGCGCGCAGCGCGTCGTACAGCGGGGCCATCTTGATGATCTCGGGGCGGGTGCCGACCGAGATCAACACGGGGCGGGCCGCGTCGGGGCGGGTGGGCGCAAGCATGGGCGGCAAAGCGGCGGGTAGGGAGGGATCAGGGCGCGGCCGCCAGCACGGGCAGCCGCAGGTCGAGTTGGGTCACGTCGCGCGCGGTGATGCGCCACTGCGGGCCTTCACGCACGATCTCGGCATCGCCGGCCAGCAGCGCGGGCTGGCCATAGCGGCCGGCGGGCAGCAGCCAGCTCATGTGGTGCAGCGATTGCGCGTGGCGTGCGGTCAGGCGCAACGCGGCGCCGCCTTCGGCCGCCACCTGCCAATCCACCGCCAGGCGCTGGTTGGCGAATTCGGCATGGGCGGCCATCGTGGTCCAGCGCAGCTGGCCGGCGTCCACCAGCCGGCGGGTGTGGCGCAGCCAGCGCGAAAACGCATCAGGAAAGATGGCGATGCCCGGCGGGTGGAAGTACACCAGCCGCACGGTGCGCTGCTGGGCGCAGTAGTCGGCCACGTCCACCAGCCAGGCGGCCACGTCGTCCTGCGGAATGCCGGCGGCGCTGGCTTCTTCGAACGCCGCATAGGGCCCGTAGCTGAGCACCGGAAAGGCCCACATGTCGGGCGGGCTGCGCTGGCCGTCCTGGTAGCTGCGGGTGGGCGGCATGCCGATGTCGCCGGTGAAGTAGTAGGCGTGGATGCCATGCGCGCGCAGCCAGGGCGTGACCCAGGCCGGGTGGGTGCCGGTGGGGGCCGAGTACTCGCGCACCGTGCGGCCGCTGGCCTGTTGCACCACGGCCGAGTTGCGCTCGATCAGCTCGACCGAGGCTTGCACCGACTGCGTTTCCACCAGCCGGCCGAAGCCGTTGTGGATCCAGCCGCCGTGGCTGCCTACCTCGTCGCCGCGCTCGATGAAGCGCCTGACCCAGGCCTGCATCGCCGGGTTGTGGGCCAGGTCGATGCCGCCGCCGTCGCCGGGCACGTCCACGTCGGGGCCGGCGGTCAGGTGCATCGAATAAGGCCCTTGCTCGAAGGCGCCCAGCGCGCCCAGCTTTTCCATCGCCGGCTCGGCGCGGGCCGAGTCGATGTGCCAGTTCATCACCAGCGCGCCGCGGGCATCGGGCATGGAAGCCAGCTGCGGCAGACCCACCAGTTCCTGCGCGAAGTAGCGCAGGAAGCTGTGCATGAAAAAGCCGTCGGTGCGCAGCTTGAGGTAGGTCAGCGGCAGGTTGACGAACAGCACCTGGCCACGGCCGGCGGCGTGCACGCCGGCCAGCACGGTGCTGCCTTCGCCATGCATCAGGCGCCGGCCCTCGAAGCGGCCTTCGGTGACGAAGACCGGGTAGCGCAGCCGGCCATAGGCATAGCTGGAAACGGCCAGCTCCTCGCCATCCACCGGCGCCGGCTGGGCCGAGGTGAGCGGGCTCTTCAGGTCCTCGCGCATCAGCTTGCCGGGCGGCAGCCGCAGCAGCGGCACGGCCACGGTGTCCATCCACGCTTCCTGCTCGCGCAGCATGTGCTCGCGCAGCTGGCCATACAGCCCATAGCGCACGCCGGCCAGCGCCGACAGCCGCGACTGCCCCGGGTGGTAGTGGCCGTCGAGGTCGGCGATGCCGGCGTCGTGCACCAGCATCAGGGCTGCGCCGGCTTCCACCTGCGCCTGCAGCGCATCCACCAGCGCATCGTTCATCTGCCGGTGCACCGAGTCGGGCACGATGAGGGCGGCGGCCGCCTCGCCGGCCAGCGGCCGCAGCAGCGAAGAAGCCGGCCGCACCACGAGCGGAAAGCCGGTTTCTTCGGCCGCGTCGCGCCAGGCACGCACCCGCACGTCGTCTTCCGACAGGCCGTCGGGCACCAGCAGCGTCAAGTGGGTGGGCACGCTGGGCCCGCCGCGCCACCAGGCCGCCAGGCCGAAGCTGGCGGCGGCCACCAAGCAGGCCGCCACGGCCAGCACCAGCAGCCCGCGGTGCAAGCGGGCCTGCCGCCAAAAGGCCGGCAGCGCCATCAGATGGCCGCCTTCCAGGCGGCTGCCAGCGGGGCGGTGGGTGGCAGCGCATCGGCGGCTTCGGCCGGCGTCTGCAGCGCGTGCAGCGGCCCGGCCAGGCCTTCGGCCCAGCCGGCTTCCACCGCCCACACGGTGCCGTGCACCTGCACGCCGGCGGCCACGTCGATGCGCGGTGCCGTGACCGTGGCGGGCCGACCGGGGGCGCCGATGCGGCAGCCGCGGCCCAGGCGCACCGAAGTTTCAGAGGCCACCACGCCTTGCACCACGCAGCCTTCGCCCAGCGTGATCGCCCCTTCGGCGATCACGTTGCCGTCGATGCGGCTGCCGGCGCCCACCACCAGCGCGCGTCGGGCCTTGAGGCTGCCGCGTGCATGGCAGCCTTCGCCCAGCTGCACCGTGGCCAGGCCCACCAGATCGCCCTGCCAGCGCCGGCCCGGCGGCATCTGCAGCGGCCCCTGGGCCACGCCGCGACCGGTGACTGGGTGCCAGGCGATGGGCAGATGGGCCTCGGGCTCGGGCAGCGTGTCGGGCAGGGGCTGCGCGGGGGCGCCTGGCGGGCCGAACTGCAGCTGCGGCGCATGCAGCAGCTGAAAGCTGGCACGGCCCTGCACGGCCAGCAGGGCATCGGCGGTGCAGCGGCCTTGCAGCACGGCGTCGTCGGCCACCTGCACCTGCGGCGCATGGGCCCAGCGCAGCACCTGGGTGCCCGGCGACAGCCACAGCCGCTGGCCGGCCAGCAAGGCGCGGCAGGTCCTGCCGGCGGCGGTGTGCAGGTCGGTGTCGGCGGCCACTTCGGCATGGAAGGCGATGCCCTCGGGCAGCTGCGCACTGCCGGCCACCGACCAGACGCGGTCGCTATGGCCGCGAGTTCGCTCGTCGGCGTTCAGCGGCCAGGCGCCGGGTGGCACCTCGGGCAGGCGCACCAGGGCCTGATCACCCAGACGGTCGGCGCCCTCACGCAGCGCTTGCGCCAGCCGCTGCGCAAATCGCCGCGCCAGCAGGTCGGGATCGAGCGCGTCCTGTGCGTCGATGTGCAGCGGCGTCGCGTCGCGCGGGCGGCGCCATTCGGCCAGTGCCGGCAGCATCGGCAACAGCAGCACCACGGCCGTCAGGCTGAACAGCGCCAGCCAGGTCATCACCACCGTCATGGTTCAGGCCGGGGTCTGGCGCGAGGCG
Organism: uncultured Aquincola sp.; assembly: GCF_964001545.1. Lineage (NCBI taxonomy): Bacteria > Pseudomonadati > Pseudomonadota > Betaproteobacteria > Burkholderiales > Sphaerotilaceae > Aquincola > uncultured Aquincola sp. Next base: position 7,556 of record NZ_CAXFDV010000129.1, on the reverse strand, counting down.
GGGGCGCGGTAGCGCACCGTCTTGTCCCACTGGAAGCCCTTGCCCGGCAGCCGGTCCAGCAGCAGCTGCTCCAGCACGCCGCGGAAGATGGCCACCGCACTGACCAGAAAGCCCAGCCAGTTGAAGGCCAGCAGCCGCACCCGCTGGTGCGAGCGGTCGAGGTGCACCGCCGCCGCGATCTCGAAGAAGGCCGCGAAGTTGCCCAGCGCGCTGTGCCCCATGAAGGCCAGCAGCAGCAGCGCCGGCGTGGTGACCTGGGCGGTGACGCTGAAGTACAGCAGCAGGCTGATCACCCAGCCCAGCATCAGCAGCGGCGCCATCAGGTACACGCCCAGCAGCAGCACGCCATCCAGCCGCTCGGTCAGCGACAGGCCGCGGCAGCGCAGCAGCGCCAGGCTGTGGCGCACCATGGCCTGGTTGTGGCCCTTGGCCCAGCGCTTGATCTGCCGCACCCGCACCGCCCAGTTCTGCGGCACCTCTTCATAGCACTCGGCGCGGTTGTGGTAGACGGTGCGCCAGCCGCCCAGCAGCAGCCGGTAGGTGAGGTCGGTGTCCTCGGCCAGCACGTCGTCGTGCCAGCCGCCCACCGCGCGCAATGCCGACAGGCGGATGCCGCCCACCGTGCCGCCGTACTGGGGCACCAGGCCCAGGTTCATGCGCGCCTGCTGGTCCACCTGGTAGCCGCCCGAGCGCTCCAGGTCCAGCAGCCGCGTCAGCAGGTTGGCGCCCACGTTGTCGGGGATCACGCGGCCCATCACCGCGCCCACCTCGGGGTCGGTGAAAGGCGCCATCAGGCGGCGGATCAAGCCGCGCGAAGGCAGGTAGTCGGCGTCGAAGACGATGATGAAGTCGGTGTCCACCGTCTCGGTGGCGTCCTTCAGCGCAGCGGCCTTGCCGGGCTTGCCGCCGGTGCGGTGAAAGGGGCGGATGCGGCCAGGGTAGCGGGCCACGCACTCGTCGATGATCTCGCGCGTGCGGTCGCTGGAGCGGTCGTTCACCGGCACCACCAGCATGCGCTCGGGCGGGTAGTCCACGCCCATCAGGTTCTCCAGGCAGCCGGCGATCACCGCCTCTTCGTTGTGGGCGGCCACGAAGATGGTCACGCGCGGCCAGTCGGCGCTGACGATGCTGGCGTACGGATGGCGCTGCGCGCCGAACAGCCGGTTGACGGAGAACAGGTAGTGGCGCAGCGTGTAGACGGCCAGCAGCGCCAGCAGCAGCGTCATGCCGCCGGCCAGGCTCCAGGCCCAGGTGCTGCCCATCGGGCTGGCCAAGCGCACGCTGGCCGCTGCCGGCACGCCGCTGGCGCTCCCAGGCAGGCACGCCAGCGCAACGCCGCAGACCGCCAAGGGCCGGCGCCACCTCAATCCCATGATTCCCCCCGGTCCCGCACGTTACTGCGGCTGATCGCAGTCGTGACTTCTGATGTGTCTAATGACAGGGAATGTAAAAGTTTACGTCGGGGTGGGACACCAGTCCAACCAGGGGATGGTCAACGGCGGTGCTTGGCGCTAGCCGAAGGTGCAGCTCAGCGGTCGAAGTCCACGCCGTCGCGGCGCAGCACCCGCATCACGCTGGCCAGATGGGCGCGTGCGCTGGCGGGGTCGCCTTCGCGCATCTGCGCATGGGTGCGGCGCGCCACGTCGTCAGGGATCGGCTGCAGCGGCCGGCCGCTGGCCATGGCCTTGAGCTGCACCTCGGCGGCGCGCTCCAGGTAGTACAGGTCGTCCCAGGCTTCGGCGATGCTGGGGCCGGTGACCATCACGCCGTGGTTCTGCATGAACAGCACGTCGGCAGTGCCCAGCGCGGCGGCCAGGCGGTCACCTTCGGCGTTGTCCAGCGCCAGGCCGTTGTACTGCGCGTCCACCGCGATGCGGCCATGGAACTTCAGCGCCGTCTGGCCCGCGAACAGCAGCGGCGGGCCTTGCAGCATGGCCAGCGCGGTGGCATGGGGCATGTGGGTGTGGAAGGCGGCGCGCAGCCGCGGCTGCGCCAGATGCAGCCGCGCATGGATGTAGAAGGCCGTGGCCTCGGGCTGGCCGTCGCCGTCCAGAACCTGCCCGTGCAGGTCGCACACCAGCAGGCTGCTGGCGGTGACTTCCTCGAACGCCAGGCCGTAGGGGTTGACCAGGAACAGGTCGTCTCGGCCCGGCAGCAGCGCCGAGAAGTGGTTGCAGATGCCTTCGGCCAGCCCCTGGCGGGCGGCGGCGCGAAAGCACGCGGCCAGCTCCAGCCGGGTCTGGCGCACGGCGTCGGTGTCCAGCGGCGGCAGGTCGCTGCGGGTGGGCAATGGCTGCGTGGCGCTCAGGGTATGGGCCATGGTCGTGCTCCTTCTTGGCGGCGTGGACCTTACCAGCCCAGGGATTCGAACAGCGGCGGCACCTCGGCCAGCGTGCGCACGGTGGCGTCGGGCCGGTAGTCGGGCAGCGGCTGGCGGCCGGTGCCGCGGTCCACCCACACGCAGCGAAAGCCGACATCGCGTGCGGCCGCATGGTCCAGGTGCGGGCTGGCGCAGATGTGCACCACCTCGTCGTGCCGCACGCCCAGCTGGGCATGGGCGTGGTCGAACAGCCGCCGGTGGGGCTTGTAGGCGCCGGCCTGCTGCGCGGTGATCACGCGGTCGATCGGCCCGCCCAGCTGGGCCACGTTGCCCGCGATGATGTCGTCGTCGGTGTTGGACACGATGGCCAGCCGGTGGCCGCGGGCCTTGAGCCGCTGCAGCGCGGGCACCACCTCCGGAAACGGCGGCATGGCGCCGATGCGGTCGGTCAGCAGGCCGATGTCCTCGGGCTGCGTGGGCAGGCCCAGCGCCTGCAGCGCCAGCGCCAGGCCCTGGCCGGCCACCTCGCGGAAGGGGCGGTGCGGCGGCGTCTGTTCCAGCGCATGTTCATGGTGGTCGTACAGCGCGATCAAGCGGTCGGGCGCGATGTCGTGCGCGGGCTTGCGGGCCAGCAGCTCACGCACGGCGGCCAGCAGGCCTTCGTCCCATTGGATCAAGGTGCCGTAGCAGTCGAAGGTGAGCCACGAAGGGCGGGGCATGGCGGAGAGCGGCATGGACAGGCAGTGGCTTTGGTTGTCGATGCGTCAGCATGCCCAGCGGCCGTCACATTGGGACCCGCGGTGCCGAGCGGGTGCACCGCACCCAGTCCACCGTCAGCCAGCAGATCCAGAAGCTGGAAGAACGCGTGGGCCGCCCGCTGCTGGCGCGCGACCGCAGCGGCAAGCAGGCGCGACCCACGGCCGATGGCGAACTGCTGACGCACTACGCCCGCCGGCTGCTGGCCATCGCGCAAGAGGCTGAAGATGCGCTGGCCCGGCCCGCTGCTGCACCCACGCTGCGACTGGGCGTGCCCGAAGACATGGACGCCCGCCGGATGTCGGCGCTGCTGGCGGGCTACCAGGCCACCCGGCCGGGGGTGCGGCTGGACACCGTCAGCGGCATGAGCAGCGACCTGCAGCGACAGCTGGCGGCGGGCGAGCTGGACGTGGCGCTGATGAAGCGCGAGCCCGGCAGCGGCGACTGCATCGCCGCCTGGCGCGAGAAGCTGGTGTGGGCCGTGGCCGCGTCGGCCGATCGCGGACTGTGGGCGCGCGACGCGCCGGTGCTGCTGGTGCTGTTTCCGCCGGGCTGCATCTACCGGCTGCGCGCGCTGCGCACGCTCGACCAGGCCGGGCGGCCCTGGCGCCAGGCCTTCGGCAGCCACAGCCTCACCGGCATCCAGGCGGCGGTGGCCGCGGGGCTGGGCCTGTCGGTGCTGCCGGCCGCCGCGCTGCTGCCTGAGCACCGGGTGCTGCCCGCATCGGCCCGGCTGCAGGCACCGCCGCCCAGCGAGCTGGCCTTGGTGGCCGGCGTGTTGCCGCCCAGCCTGGCATTGCGGCGCCTGTGCGACTACCTGGTGGCGGCGCTGGAGGCTCCGCAGGCGCGTTGAACGCGCAGCGGCTCAGGCCGCCAGCCGGTGTTGGTACAGCGGCCGCTCGCGGTCTTCCAGCAGCTGGTCCAGCTCGTCGAGCGAATGCGCGCCGGGCTGCAGCCAGGCGTCCACATGCTCGGGCTTGAGCGGCACGATGCAGCGGTCGTGGCCGGCCGCCGCCACCTCGGGCGGCGGCTCGTCGGTCACCGCCGCGAAGGACAGCAGCGACTGGCCATCGGCCCCCACCCAGCGCGACCACAGGCAGGCCACCAGCATCTCGCGGCCATCGGCCGGCACGAACTCCAGCACCACGTTCTGGCCGTCGCGCTGCACGTTCTCGAAGAAGCGGTCGACGATCATCACGCCGTGGCTGACGCCGAACACGCGGCGCCAGAAGCTGCCGCGCAGGTTGTCGCGGCGGGCGTTGTAGGTGCCGGGGTAGCGGCGGTCGTAGTCTTCGGGCACGCCCTCGGGCCGGCACTGGTAGCGCATCGGCCGCAGCACGCGGCGCCCGCCCTCCATCACCATCACCGGCGCATACCAGCCGGGGTAGATGCGCGCATCACGCGGCAGCGGCTCGGTGCGCTGCAGGTCATCGAGCCAGCCCTTGATCTGCGCGATCTTGGTGGTGGCGATGCGCTGGTCGTCCTGCGCCTTGCGGGTGGGCCTGGCGGCCAGCTGCTGCTCGGCCTTGACCAGGCGCGCGCGCTGCGCAAAGAGCGCCTGCTGCCATTCGGTTTCCTGGCGCGCGTTCGATTCGCGGATGTAGCGGGCGATCAGACGTTCATCGTCGGTGCGTGGGTCGCGCACGAAGCCCAGGTCCATCGCCTTGGGCGTGCGCGGGCGCTTGTGGGCGCCCAGTATTTCTTCCGGCGCCCAGCGCCACCAGAACAGCTGCACGAACTCGGCCACGCTGATGTCCACGCCCCACTCGCGCACGTAGCGATGGTGCTCGGCCTTGATCATCGCGGAATAGCACATGGGCGCAATGTAGCGCGCCGCTGCTGTGCCTCACTCCAGCTTGAGCCCCTGCCGTTCCACCACCTGCCGGTACACCGCCAGCTCGGCGCGGATCTGGTCGCCAAAAGCCTCTGGGGTGTTGAGCACCAGCTGTGAGCCCGTTGCTTCGATGCGCTTTTGCACGTCGGGCAGGTGGGCCGCCTTCTGCACCGCGGCGGCCACCTTGTCCACCACCGCGCGCGGCAGGCCCTTGGGGCCGACGAGGCCGTAGTAGGCCATGCGGTTGACCGGCTCGAAGCCCGCCTCCTTGAAGGTGGGCACGGCGGGCAGCTGCGGCAGCCGCTGCGGCGCCGCCACCACGATGGGCACCAGCTGGCCCGACTGGATGAAGGGCAGGGCCGAGGGCAGGTTGTCGAACACCATGGCCACCTGGCCGGCCACGGTGTCGTTGAGGGCCGGGCCCGAGCCACGGTACGGGATGTGCGTGACGAAGGCGCCCGACAGGCTCTTGTACAGCTCCATCTGCAGGTGGCCGATGGAGCCGGTGCCCGCGGTGCCGAAGCTGTACCTGCCCGGGTTGCGCCGCAGCACCTGCAGGAAGGTGGCGGGGTCGCGCGCCGGAAAGCTGGGGTGCACCGCGATGACGTTGGGCGTGGCCGCGATGTTGATGATGGGCGTGAAGTCGGCCACCGGGTCGTAGCCGATGCGCGGGTTGAGGGCCGGACCGGCCGCCGTGGTGGACACGGTGGCCATGCCCAGCACATGCCCGTCGGGCGGCTGGCGCATCAGCTCCAGCGCGCCCAGCGCGCCGCCGGCGCCGCCCTTGTTGTCGACGATCACCGTCTGCCCCAGCGCCTCGCCCAGCCGCTGGCCCACCACGCGGGCGATGATGTCGGTGGTGCCGCCGGCGGCAAAGGGCACGATCAACCGCACCGGCTTGCTGGGGTAGCCCTGTGCGCGGGCCGGGCCGATCCACAGGCTGGGTACGGCCGCAGCCAGGGCCCAGCGCAGGCTGTTTCGGCGGGTGGTGGTCATCGTGCGTCTCCGGGGTGGTGGGGGGAATGGGGGATGGCAGGCGGCAGCGGCCAGGGCTGCCGCCGGTCCAGCAGGTGTTGCGGGCCCAGCTGCCCGCAGTGGTCGAGGCCCAGCATCGCCAGGTTGCGGTCGACCTCGGCGCGCAGCAGGTCGATGGCGGCGGCCACGCCGGCCTCGCCGTCCACCGCCGCGGCGTAGTTGAAGGGCCGGCCGACGAACACCGCCTGCGCGCCCAGCGCCAGGCCCTTGAGCACGTCGGTGCCCCGGCGCACGCCGCCGTCCAGCATCACCGTCATCTGCGGGCCGGCGGCCTCGGCGATGGCGGGCAGCATGCGCAGCGGCGCCACCGCCCCGTCGAGCTGCCGGCCGCCGTGGTTGCTGACGATGACGCCGTCCACCCCGTGCTGGCGGGCCAGCGCCGCATCGGCCGGGCTGAGCACGCCCTTGACCACCAGCGCGCCCTGCCACTGGCGGCGTATGGCGGCCAGGTGCTGCCAGCTGAAGTGGTCGCGCTGCGAAAAATCGCGCTGCACGCGCGACGACAGGATGGGTGCACCCCGCTCGGCGAACGAGTTCTCGAAGTGCGGCATGCCCCGCGCCAGCAGCGTGCGCAGCAGCGTGCCGCACAACCAGCGCGGGCGCACCAGGCCGTCCCAGGCCAGCCGCAGGCTGGGCCGCAGCGGCGTGGAAAAGCCCGCCCGCAGGTTGTTCTCGCGGTTGCCCGCCACCGGGATGTCCACCGTGACCACCAGCGTGCGCACGCCGGCCGCTGCAACCCGCTGCAGCAGTGCGGTGATGCGTTCAGGCGTGCCGGGCAGGTAGGCCTGGAACCAGGTGTCGGGCGCGGCGGCCAGCACGTCTTCCAGGGGGGTGAGCGACGAGCCGCTGAGCACCGCCGGAATGCCGGCCCGCGCCGCCGCCCGCGCCAGCGCCACGTCGGCGCCAAAGGCCGACAGCGCCGCGATGCCCATCGGCGCGATGCCGAACGGGCTGGCATAGCGCTGGCCGAACAGGCTCACCGACTGCTGGCGCTGCGACACGTTGCACAGCACCCGCGGCACCAGCGCCAGTTCATCGAAGGCCTGGCGGTTGTCGGCCAGCGCGCGGTTGTCTTCCGCCGCGCCCGATACGTAGCCGAAGATCGGCCGCGGCAGCACACGCCGGGCCGCGGCCTCGAAGTCGTCCAGCGACAGCAGGTGCCGGGTGCGGCCCCCGCGGCGGCTGCCCTGGAAGGCAGCCCAGGCGTCGGGCGCGGGCGGCGCCGCAGCGGCAGCAGGGTTCAGGGCTTGGGTCACGGCGGTGGGCGGGCGGTGGTGGATGGGCCGCAGTGTGCGCAGCCTGAGGCACCCTGAAAAGCGAATTGATTCGACAATCCACGTTCGCTTTTACGACACCCCACCATGACCCTCAAGCAGCTCGAAGCTTTTTACTGGGCCGCCACCTGCAGCAGCTTTGCGATGGCGGCCGAACGGGTGCACTTGTCGGTGTCGTCCTTGTCCAAGCGCATCGCCGAACTCGAGGCCTCCCTGGGCCAGCCCCTGTTCGACCGCAGCGGCCGGCAAGCCGCGCTCACCGAGGCCGGCCAGCGGCTGCTGCCTCAGGCCGGCGCGCTGCTGCAGCAGGCCGATGCGCTGCGCCAGGACATCGGCG
>NZ_CAXFDV010000128.1:0-3205 GCF_964001545.1 uncultured Aquincola sp. | reverse complement strand
GTGGCACATAGGCCGCCACCAGCAGCACGAAGGCGGCCAGCGTGAACAGCACCGACACATGGCGCAGGCCGCGCGGCGGTTCCCAGATCAGCACCGGGTTCAGCCGCGCCTGCCCGTAGCCCCAGACGATGAGCACAAAGCCCACCAACGACACGATGGAGTACACGGCTTTCCAGCCGTTGAGGCCCATGCGCGCGACCTGCCGCTGGCGAAAGCCCTCGGCAAAGATGCGCGTGGAATGAAGGCCGAGGAACAACAACAGTCCGGCGATCAAGGCGGTCATGGCGGGGGCGCTGTGCGCTTGGCTGCGAATGGCGGCATTCTCGCCGTGGAACATCCACAGGAGGAACGACGATGAGCGAGGGAACCACCGCGGCGGTGCCGGCGGGCAAGCGCTACTACTGGGAAGACTTTCCGGTGGGCAGCGTGCGTGAGTTCGGCGCCAAGCGGGTGACGGCGGGCGAGATCATCGACTTCGCGCGGCAATTCGATCCGCAGCCCTTTCACCTCAGCGACGAAGGGGCCGCCAAGTCGCTGTTCGGCCGCCTGTGCGCCAGCGGCTGGCACACCTGCGCGATGGTGATGCGCATGATGTGCGACGAATACGTGCTGGACAGCAGCAGCCTGGGCTCACCCGGCATCGACAACCTGCGCTGGCTCAAGCCCGTGTTCGTGGACGACGTGCTGAGCGTGCGCCTGGAAGTGCTGGAAGCCCGCCCCATGGCCAGCAAGCCGCATGTGGGCCTGATGCGTTCGCGCTGGGAGGCGCGCAACCAGCACGGCGAGACCGTGCTGACCATGGAAGGCTGGGCGATGTTCGGACGGCGGGCGGCCTTGGGAGGCGAAACCTAGAAACGGGGGCGATCGGCCAAGGCCATGCCGCCCACCGGCTGGCCGCGTTCCAGCCGGTCTTCCAGCTCGCCCAGCGTCGCTGCGATGGCATTGGCGTTCTGCTCGAAGGCCAGGCGCTGGCGGTCTTCCAGCTGTTCCATGCGCTGCACCAGGGCGGCGCGGGTCTGTTCGCTGGATTGCGAGATGCGCAGGGTTTCGGCCGCGATGAAGCTGCGCAGCTCGGTGAAGCGCGAGGCCTCGGCCGTGTCGGCCAGCTGGCGCTGGGCCTGCAGGTCCTTGTTCAGGCGGCGTTGCTCCATCAGCAGCGTGGCCTGCAGCGAGATCGCCCAGATCACGAACACCACGCTCAGCAGCGCCACCAGGCACAGCATGATCAGGCCCAGCGGTGCTTCGACCGTGGTGAAGCCCAGGTACAGCGGCGTGGGCGTGGCAAAGGCCGTCCAGTTCAACAGTGCAAAGCCGCCGGTCAGCACCAGCACGGCCAGCACGAGCAATGTGCGACTCATGGTTTCTCCTTGCAGTCAGGCGCCGCCACGCGGCCGCCGGGCACCGAGTGTCGCTTCCCCGCCCTGTTACGCCTGTCGGACAACCGCCCGTCGCATCCGCCGTTAAACTGGCGGCAGATTCAGGAGAGCGCAGACCCGCCAGGGCCTGCCGCCGAAGGCGCAACCTCCCATGCACGCTCAGGCACCGTACTGGATCTGCAGTTTGGCCGACGCTGGAGAGTGAAGCCCCCACCGGGCTTCCACCGAAGGAGCAAGGCGCCATGCCCGTGAGGGGCCGGTGCTGAATCTCTCAGGTACCGAGGACAGCGGGAGCGGCACGTTCGACCCCACAAGGTCGTTCGTCCTTCCCATTGCATGTTCTCCCTGAGGTTTCTCTCCATGAAAGTCATCGTCCTGGGCGCCGGTGTCACCGGCGTCACGTCCGCCTGGTTCCTGCAGCAAGCCGGCCACGAGGTCACTCTGATCGACCGCCAGCCGGGCGCCGGCCTGGAAACCAGCTTCGCCAACGGCGGGCAGATCTCCGTTTCGCATGCCGAGCCCTGGGCCAACCCCGGCGCGCCGATGAAGGTGCTCAAGTGGCTGGCGCGCGAAGACGCGCCGCTGCTGTTCCGCCTGCGGCCCGATGCGCAGCAATGGCTGTGGGGCCTGCAGTTCCTGCGCGAATGCACGCCGGCCCGCACCCGCCACAACATCCGCCAGATCGTCAACCTGGGCCTGTACAGCCGCAGCACGCTGCAGCAGCTGCGCAGCCAGCTGAACCTGCCCTACGACCACCTCACCAAGGGCATCCTGCACTTCTACACCAGCCAGCAGGAGTTCGACGCCGCGCAGGAGCCGGCCCGCGTGATGCGCGAGCATGGCTGCGAGCTGGACATGAAGACGGCCGATGAATGCGTGCAGATCGAGCCGGCGCTGGCCCAGTGCCGCGACCGCATCGTCGGCGGCAGCATGACGCCCAGCGACGAATCGGGCGATGCCCATGCCTTCACCCAGGGCCTGGCGCGGCATGCGCAAGCCGCCGGTGTGCGCTTCCTCAACAACACCCGCATCGTGGGCCTGGAGCGTGATGGCGACCGCCTGCAGGCTGTGCAGGTGGCCGATGCCGACGGCGTGGTGCGGCGCGAAGCGGCCGACGCCTTCGTGCTGTGCATGGGCTCGTACAGCGCGGCCTTCGCGCGGCAGCTGGGCATCACGCTGCGCATCTACCCGGCCAAGGGTTACTCGGTCACGCTGCCGGTGATCGACCGCGCCCACTCGTACAACGTGTCCTTGACCGACGACGAGTACAAGCTGGTGTTCTCGCGCCTGGGCGACCGGCTGCGCATCGCCGGCACGGCCGAGCTGAACGGCTACGACACCGCGCTCAACCTGGTGCGCTGCGAAGCCATCGTGCGCCGCACGCGCGAGCTGTTCCCGCAGATGACCGACGGCCAGGGCGCGCGCTACTGGACCGGGCTTCGGCCGGCCACGCCGTCCAACGTGCCCTACATTGGCCGCTCGAAGATCGGCAACCTGTTCCTGAACACCGGCCACGGCACGCTGGGCTGGACGCATTCGTGCGGCTCCGGCCGTGCCATCGCCGACATCGTCAGCGGCCGCGTGCCTGAGCTGGACTTCGCCTTCTGCGGCCTGCCGCAGGCGGGCCTGGAAGGTCAGCTGGCTACAGCTTGACTTCAGGGGCGCCCGGTCAAGGTGCGGTAGCACAGCAGCGCCAGCACACCGGCCAGGGCCATCGCCAGGCCCATGGGCAGGGCGCTGCCGTCGTTCAGCAGGCCGACGGCGGCGCCGGCCGCGCTGGCCAGCGTGAACTGCAGCGTGCCCATCAGGGCCGAGGCACTGCCGGCCTG
>NZ_CAXFDV010000127.1:0-16835 GCF_964001545.1 uncultured Aquincola sp. | reverse complement strand
CCCAGCATCACCAAAACTTGTCATCGCCCTTAAACATTTCTCGTTGGACGCTGCCCAGCCCTTGCCCGACAGTCGCTCGCAAGCCCACCTTCTTGACGAGGACGACACCGATGAAACGCCTGATCGTTGCCACCGCCGCTGCGCTGTGCACCCTGGCCTCCCAGGCCGCCACCTGGAACCTGTCGGCCGAGCAGCCCGATGCCAACTACCTGACGCAGAACGTGCGCCAGTTCGCCGACGAGGTGAAGGCAGCCACCAACGGCCAGCTCGAGTTCAAGGTGCAGAGCAACAGCGTGCTGCTCAAGCGCCCCGAAGTGAAGCGCGGCGTGCAGCAGGGCATCGTGCCCATCGGCGAGTTCCTGATGTCGGCCCTGGGCAATGAAGACCCGATGTTCGAGATCGACAGCGTGCCCTTCCTGGCCAACTCCTTCGACGCCACCGAGAAGCTGTGGAAGGCCGCACGCGAGCAGATCGCGCAGCGGCTGGACAAGCAGGGCGTGGTGCTGGTGTATGGCGCGCCGTGGCCGCCGCAAGGCATCTACACCAAGACGCCGGTCAACACCGTGGCCGACCTGAAAGGCGCGCGCTTTCGCGCCTACAGCGCCTCCACCAGCCGCATGGTCACGCTGATGGGCGCGGTGCCCACCACCATCCAGACGGCCGAGGTGCCGCAGGCCTTTTCCACCGGCGTGATCGACATGATGATCACCTCGCCGGCCACCGGCGTGGACACCCAGGCCTGGGACTACGTCAAGCACTACTACGACGTGCAGGCCTTCATTCCGCAGGCCATCGTCATCGCCAACAAGCGCGCGCTGATGGCGCTGCCGGCCGAGCAGCGCCAGGCCGTGATGGACGCCGGCAAGAAGGCTGAAGCCCGCGGCTGGCAGATGGGCCGTGAACTCACCGCCAAGCTGACGCAGACGCTGGCCAGCAAGGGCATCACCGTGCACCCGGTGCCGCCGGCGATGGCGCCCGAGCTGAAGAAGATCGGCGAGACCATGGCCGACGAATGGCTGAAGAAGGCCGGCCCCGACGGCGCCAAAGTGCTGGAAGCCTACCGCCGCTGAGCCCGCCATGTCCCTGCTCGACCGACTGGCCCGCCTCTCGGGCGCTGCTTCGGCGGTATCGCTGGCCGCCATCGGCGTGGTGATCACCGCGCAGATCGTGGCCCGGCTGGCCGGCCAGCAGATTCCCGCGGCCGACGACTTCGCGGCCTGGGCCATGGCCGCCAGCGCCTTCCTGGCGCTGCCGTATGCCATGCGGCATGGTGATCACATCCGCGTGACGCTGGTGCTGCAGTTCCTGCCCAAGACCTTGCACAAGGCCTTCGAGCTGCTGGCCTCGGCCATCGGCGTGGCGCTGGCGGGCTGGGCGGCCTTCCACACCACGATGTTCGTCTACGACTCGTGGCAGTTCGACGAAGTGGCGCAGGGCATGGTGAAGGTGCCGCTGTGGATTCCGCAGCTGTCGATGGCGGTGGGCATGGCGCTGCTGGCGCTGATGCTGGCCGACCGCCTGCTGCGCTGCATCACCGGCCGGCCGCTGCCCGATGCCGGCGCCGACGTGGCGCGCACCGAATAGCGCTTTTCATCCTTCTACAAGAGGCCGCCCCGTGAGCGATCTTGCGCAAGCCGCCGTGCTGATGGCGGTGCTGTTCCTGCTATTGGGCCTGGGTGTGTGGGTGGCGCTGGCCCTCATCGCCTGCGGCCTGGCCGGGCTGATGCTGTTCACCTCGGCGCCGCCCGGGGTGCTGTTCGCCACCACCGGCTGGAGCTCCACCGCCAGCTGGGCACTCACCGCGCTGCCGCTGTTCATCTGGATGGGCGAGATCCTGTACCGCACGCGGCTGGCCGAAGACATGTTCTCGGGCCTGGGGCCCTGGGTGCAGAAGCTGCCCGGCCGGCTGCTGCACGTCAACGTGCTGGGCTGCGGCATCTTCGCGGCGGTCAGCGGCTCGTCGGCCGCCACCGCGGCCACCATCGGCAAGATCTCGCTGCCCGAGCTGCAATCGCGCGGGTATGCGCAAGGCATCGCGGTGGGCTCGCTGGCCGGTGCGGGCACGCTGGGGCTGCTGATCCCGCCTTCCATCGTGATGATCGTCTACGGCGTGGCGGCGCAGGTGTCCATCGTCAAGCTGTTCACCGCCGGCATCCTGCCCGGCATGCTGCTGATGCTGCTGTTCTCGGGCTACATCGCGCTGTGGGCCTGGCGGCACCCCGACCAGATACCCAAAGAAGAAGAAACCGTGTCCTGGGGCCAGCGCTTTGCGCGGCTGCGGCTGCTGGCGCCGGTGGGGCTGCTCATCGCCGGGGTCATCGGCTCCATCTATGCCGGCGTGGCCACCGCCACCGAGGCGGCCGCCATCGGCGTCATCGGCTCGCTGCTGATCGCCGGGCTGGGCGGCTCGCTCAACCGCGCCAGCTTCGTGGCCAGCCTGATGGGCGCGGCCCGCACCAGCTGCATGATCACCTTCATCCTGCTGGGTGCGGCCTACCTCACCAGCGCGATGAGCTTCACCGGCCTGCCGGCCAACGTCGCGGCCTGGATCTCGTCGCTGGGCCTGTCGGCCTACGGGCTGCTGGCGGTGCTCACGGTGTTCTTCGTGCTGCTGGGCTGCTTCCTCGACGGCATCTCCATCGTCGTGCTCACCAGCGCGGTGCTGATGCCCGCGGTGCAGGCCGCCGGCATCGACCCGCTGTGGTTCGGCATCTACCTGATCCTGGTGGTGGAGATGGCGCAGATCACGCCGCCGGTGGGCTTCAACCTGTTCGTCATCCAGGGCATCACCGGGCTGCAGCTGTTCACGCTGGCGCGCATGGCGCTGCCGTTTTTCCTGCTGCTGGTGGTGGCCACGGTGCTCATCACCGTGTTCCCGCAGATCGTGATGGTGCTGCCCGGCGCCATGGGCTGACCCACCCTTCTCGACCCCCATGAAACGCATCCTCATCGCCAACCGCGGCGAGATCGCCTGCCGCATCATCCGCGCCGCCCGGGCCCTGGGCCTGCAGACGGTGGCCGTGTACTCCGAGGCCGATGCCCAGGCCCTGCATGTGCAGATGGCCGACGCGGCCGAAGCCATCGGCCCCGCACCGGCGGCGCAAAGCTACCTGGACGCCGACCGCATCCTGCAGGCCGCCCGCACGCACGGCGCCGACGCGGTGCACCCGGGCTACGGCTTCCTGTCGGAGAACACGGCCTTTGCCCGCGCGGCCGAAGCCGCCGGCATCAGCTGGATCGGCCCGCGGCCCGCCAGCATCGAGGACATGGGCGACAAGCAGCGCGCCCGCGCCATCGCCGAGGCGGCTGGCGTGCCGGTGCTGCCGGGCAGCCGCCGCTTTGCACTGGGCGCGCTCGAGGGCATCGAGCAGGCGGCCGCCGACGTGGGCTACCCCTTGCTGGTCAAGGCCACCGGCGGTGGCGGCGGCATCGGCATGCGCCGGGTCGACGCACCTGACCAGCTGCTGGCCGCGGTGGGTGCCACCCAGCAGCTGGCCGACAAGGCCTTCAAGGACGGCACGGTGTACCTGGAGCGCCTGGTGCCACGCGCCCGGCACATCGAGATCCAGGTCTTCGGCCATGGCGACGGCACCGCGGTGCACCTGCACGAGCGTGAATGCTCGGTGCAGCGCCGCTTCCAGAAGATCGTGGAAGAAAGCCCCGCCCCCGGCCTGCCCGACGCGCTGCGCCAGCGCATGGCGGCCGCCGCCGTGTCCCTGGCCGAGCACCAGCGCTACCGCGGCCCGGGCACGGTGGAATTCATCGTCGATGCCGACACGCTGGACTTCTTCTTCCTGGAGATGAACACCCGCATCCAGGTCGAGCATCCGGTGACCGAGATGGTGACCGGCTGGGACCTGGTGCAGGCGCAGATCCGCCTGGCCGCAGGCAGCTTCACGCCGGTGGCGCAGGCCGACATCGTGCCGCGCGGCGCCGCCATCGAATGCCGGCTGTATGCCGAGAACCCGGCGCGCAACTTCATGCCTTCGCCGGGCCTGCTCAGCCGCTTTGCACTGCCGCAGCAGATGGCCGATGTGCGGGTGGACACCGGCGTGCGCGAAGGCGACCGCATCACCCCGTACTACGACCCGATGATCGCCAAGCTCATCGTCTGGGGCGAGTCGCGTGCAGCCGCCCTCACCCGCCTGGCCGAAGCCCTTGCCGCCAGCGAGGTGGGCGGCCTGCGGCACAACCTGCCTTTCCTGCAGGCGGTGGTGGCGCATGCGGACTTCCGCGCCGGCCGCGTGGACACCGGCTGGGTGCAGCGCCAGCAGGCCGAGCTGGTGGCCGCCATGCCCACGCCCGAAGGAGCGCTGTGATGGCCGGCTGGCGCATCGAGCCGGTGGGCGACAGCGCGCTGCTGGTGGGCTTCGGCGACAGCGTGGACCTGCGCATCAGCCACCGGGTGCATGCCTTCGTGAACCACCTGCTGCAGCACCCGCTGCGCGCTGTGCACGACGTGGTGCCCGCCTTCAGCACCGTGACGCTGCACTACCGGCCCGAGCAGGTGCCCGGCAGCGGCGGCACGCCGCATGACCGCCTGCGCCTGCAGCTGTTGCAGCGGCTGGAGATGGACCTCGATGCCCAGGCCACCCCGGCCCGCAGCTTCGAGGTGCCGGTGTGGTACGGCGGCGAGGCCGGCCCCGACCTGGACGACGTGGCGCGCCAGCGCGGCCTGCCCACCGACGAAGTGATCCGCCGCCACGGCGCATCGCCGCACGTGGTGTACATGCTGGGCTTTGCGCCGGGCTTTCCGTTCATCGGCGGGCTGGACCCGGCGTTGCAGATGCCGCGCCGCACCACGCCGCGCACCTCGGTGCCGCCGGGCTCGGTGGCCATCGCGCGCGACCAGACCTGCATCTACCCGCTGGACACGCCCGGCGGCTGGAACATCATCGGCCGCACGCCGCTCAAGCTGTTCGACGCGGGCACCGAGCCGCCCTGCCTGCTGGGCCCGGGCGATGCGATCCGCTTCGTGCCGATCGACGAGGCCACCTACCGGCACCTGCTGACCACGGAGGCGGCATGAGCGGCATCACCGTGATCAAGCCCGGCGCGCAGACGCAGCTGCAGGACCGCGGCCGCTGGGGCTGGCAGCGCTACGGCGTGCCGGTGGGCGGCGCGATGGACGACTTCTCGCACCGCGTGGCCAACCTGCTGGCCGGCAATGCCGAGGACGAGGCCACGCTGGAGATCCTGCTGATGGGCCCCTGCCTGCGCTTCGAGCAGGCAGCCTGCATCGCACTGTGCGGGGCCGACTTGTCGGCTCAAGTGGGCGGCGAGCCGCTGCCCATGTATGAGCGCGTCCACCTGCCCGCCGGCACGCAGCTGGACTTCGGCAAGCGCATCAACGGCCTGCGCTGCTACCTGGCGGTGCAGGGCGGCTTTGCGGTGGCGCCGGTGATGGGCAGCCGCAGCACCTTCGTGCGCGGCGGCTTCGGCGGCTTTGCCGGCCGCGCGCTGCGCAAGGGCGATGTGCTGCCCATCGGCCCTGCGCCGCGCCCGCTGGCACCGGCCGCCCTGCCGGGCGACCTGGCGGTGCCGGTGCCGCTGGCCGCCGCCGAGGCGGTGACGCCGGTGCGCGTGGTGCCCGGCGAGCATGCGCACCTCTTCAGCGCCGAAGCGCTGGCGCAGATGGCCGCCGCGGTGTACCGCCTCAGCCCGCAATCCGACCGCATGGGCTACCGGCTGGAAGGCCCGGCGCTGCCGCGGCTGCCGGGGCCCGAGCTGATTTCCGAAGGCGTGGCCTTCGGCACCGTGCAGGTGCCGCCCGACGGCCAGCCCATCGTGCTGATGGCCGAGCGGCAAAGCGCCGGCGGCTATCCCAAGATCGCCCACGTGGCCAGCGTCGACCTGCCGCTGCTGGCCCAGCTGGCCCCCAAGCAGGCGCTGCGCTTCGTGCCCATCACGCTGGCCGAGGCGCAGGCCCTGCACCTGGAGCGCGAGCAACTGCTGCAGGCGCTGCAGGCGCAGCTGATCGGCACCGCCGGAGAACCCGCATGACCCCCACCCTGGACCTGAACTGCGACATGGGCGAAGGCTTCGGCGCCTACACCATGGGCAACGACATCGCCATCCTCGACCACGTCACCTCGGCCAACATCGCCTGCGGCTTTCATGCGGGCGATCCGCCCACCATGCGGCGCGTGGTGGGGGCGGCGCTGGCCAAGGGCGTGAAGGTGGGCGCGCATCCCAGCCTGCCCGACCTGCAAGGCTTCGGCCGGCGGGTGATGCAGGTCTCGCCGGCCGACGCCTATGCGATGACGGTGTACCAGGTGGGCGCGCTGATGGGCTTTGCCCAGGCAGCCGGCGGCCGGCTCAACCACGTCAAGCCGCATGGCGCGCTCTACAACATGGCCGCCAAGGACCGCAAGCTGGCCGATGCGCTGGTGCAGGCCGTGCGCGACGTGAACCCGACGCTGGTGTTCTTCGGCCTGGCAGGCAGCGAGATGATCCGCGCCGCCGAAGCCATCGGCCTGCGCGCCGCTTCCGAGGTGTTTGCCGACCGCAGCTACCAGGACGACGGCAGCCTGTCGCCGCGCGGCACGCCCGGCGCCATGATCGAAGACGCCGGCCAGGCGCTGGCCCAGGTGCGTCAGATGCTGGCCGGCTCGGTCACCGCGCTCAGCGGCAACAGCGTGCCCCTGCGCGCCGACACCTTGTGCATCCACGGCGACCAGCCCGGCGCCCTTGAATTCGCGCAGACCTTGCGCGCAGCGCTGCAGGCCGATGGCGTGCAGCTGCAGGCGCCCGGCGCCGCCCCCACCCAGGAGAGCCACCGTGCCTGAAACCCGAGTCAAGGCCGACGTCAGCGGCCGCATCTGGAAGATCGAAGCCGTGGCCGGCCAGGCCGTGGCCGAAGGCGACACCTTGCTGGTGGTGGAGTCGATGAAGATGGAAATCCCGCTGCCCGCGCCCTGCGCCGGCACCGTGCAGGCCGTCCATGTGGCCGAAGGCGACATGGTGGAAGAGGACCAGGTGCTGGTGGTGCTGGCTTCATAGCCCGCGCCCGCACCCAGGTTCAGGGGAGGGACTGCGTATCGATTGACCACCACGACCCGCGTTGCAGGAGATCGGCGCGCCGCGCCGACAAGTAGTCGAAGCAAATGCCAGTAGGAGTCACGATGTTGCAAGCCCCACCCTCGCCCCGCCCCGCGCCCAGGAACGCGCGGCTGCAGGCCCCCTTCACCCCGCACCTCACCCCCCACCTCACCGCGCTGGCGGCCGCCGTGCTGCTGGCCGCCTGCGGCGGCAGCGACGATGGCGACGACACCACCGCCCCGCCGCCGCCCGCCCCCGCACCCACCGTGGCCTGCAGCGTGGACACCAGCGTGGCCCTGGCCTACGAAGAACAGCGGCTGCAGACGCCGCTGCCCTTCAGCGGCGCCAACGTGGTGGGCAGCAATGCCACGCCGCTGGCCGACCGCATCCTCAAGGACACCGGCTTCGACAGCTTTGCGCCGGCCTTTGCCACCAAGCTGTGCGGCGCCGGCGGCACCACCACCGTCACCAGCTACGCGCAGGCGGTGGACCTGGTCAAGGCCGAAGGCCTGGCGCTGTGGAAGGCCGCGGTCGACCGCGTGCAGGGCCGCCGTGCCTCGCCCGCGGGCAGCGTGCTGCCCAACAGCGACGACCGCATGCTGTACTGGGCCCGCGTGCAGATGACCAAGGCGCTGCGGCAGTGGAAGCCCGCCTTCGCGATGACCGCCGCCGAGACCGACGACCTGCAATGGCAGCTCGAACGTGCCTCGCGCGGGCAGTACGACATCAACCTGCCCGAAGGCAATGCCCCTTCGGGCAAGAAGTACCGCCGCATGATCCTCAGCGGCTTCGACACCTTCACGCTGGGCGTGCCGGGCACGCCCAACACCGGCCTGCGCAACGGCAATCCTTCAGGCGCCACCGCGCTGGAGATGGACGGCAAGGAGGTGACGCTGGCCGACGGCAGCGTGATGCACGTGGAGGCCTACATCCTGCCGGTGAGCTACGACCCCTTCAACAAGGGCATGCAGGAAGACACGCTGGCGCCTTACTTCCAGCCCGGCCCCAAGCGGGTGGATGCCTCCATCACCATGAGCCAGGGCAGTGCCAACGTGTTCAACCTGGAGCAGTGGAACGGCCGCTTCCACGGCTCGTCAGCGGGCAACGACGGCATCGTGTACTGCCCGGCCGGCGCCACCCGGCTGCCCAGCTACGTGCTGCCCATCGGCACCGTCACCACGCCGGGGGCCGCGCCCATCACGCTGGCAGGCTCGGGCTGCAACATCAACCCGCCGCAGCGCTGGCTGGGCTACGACGCCGCCACCGCCTGGATGAAGGACTACCCGCCGCAGTTCACCACCGCTTCGCTGCCGATGCCGGCCATGGTCACCGGCCGCACGCAGACGGGCATCGCCCGCCCGCCGGGCGCCACCAGCGAAGGCACCGAAGGCTTCAACGTCACCTGGCACACCAACTACGCCTACTTCCCCGACTGCAACGATGTGGCCACGGTCAGCGTGCCTTCCAACGGCGTGATGAACCTGATGCCCGACGTGAGCACCGTGGTGGCACCCAGCCTGGCCACCTGCTCGCGCCAGGGCGGCGGCGGCGACTACCTGTCCAACGAAAGTGCCTACCGCAACACGCTGCTGCGCGACACCTTCCGCCTGGACATTCCGGCCGGCCATATCCACGTGCCGGTGATGACCAACTTCTTCGGCGGCACGGCCAACACCGGCGGCGGCACCCGCGACGACAACGCGATGACCGACGCCCGCTTCGAGGCCTACCGCACCGCCATCGTCGCCCAGGGCAAGGCCCTGCTCACCGTGGTCGGCAACTCGCTGATCTACAAGTGAGGCCTGCGCCGCACCACACCCTGCACAAGGACCAGCCATGAACCTCAAGCTCACCCTCGCCACCGCCGCGCTGGCGCTGGCCGGCATCGCCGGCACCGCGACCGCGCAACCCAGCCTGTACTTCGTGTGGAAGCACAAGACCACCGGCAAGACGATGTGCAACCCGGAGGCGGTGGACGCCAACTGGGTGAAGGTGTCGGGGCCCTACTCCGACGCCAACTGCAGCATCAAGGAACCGACGTGAGTGGCCGGGCCCATTCCGGGCCCACCCGCTCGCAGTAGCGGGTCACCACCTCGCACACCACGGCCTGCGTCTCGCGCACGGCCGAGCAGGCGCCCCGCTCGCTGATGGCCGTGATGGCCATCGGCGGCAGGCGGGGCCCGTCGCACTGGAACAGCTCGCGCCGCTGCAGCTGGTCGTGCACGAACACCGGTGGTATCGCCGCGATGCCGTAGCCGTCGCGCACCAGCTGGATGATCGATTCCACCGACGGAAAGCTGCACACCCGCGGCTCCACGTCGCGGTCGATGAAGAGGGCCCGCACATGCGCCTGCGGGCTGCTGGTCTTGCTGAAGGTGAGCACCGGCACCCGTTCCAGGTCTTCGATGGTGACGATGCCCGAAGCCGGCACCAGGTCGGGCCGGCCCACCCAGCGCAGCGGAAATTCGCACAGCGGCGTCACGCTGTAGTCCAGGGTGCCCACCGCTTCGGCATAGGGGTCGTTCTGGATCATCAGGTCGAGCTTGCGCTGGCGGAACTGGTCCTGCAGGTTGCGCGCCGTGTCCACCGTGATGTCGGGGTTCACCTGCGGGTGCCGCTCGGCCAGCAGCCGGATCAGAGGCGACAGCCAGGTATGCACCACCGACTCGATGGTGCCGATGCGCACACGGCCGGCGGGCGGTGCATCGGGCCGGGTGCTGTGCACCAGCTCGCGTTCCAGCTGCAGGATGCGCTGCGCATGGCGGGCCACCTTTTCGCCGGCCTGGGTGAGCACCAGGCGGCGCGAGCTGCGGTCCACCAGCTCGGTGCCCAGCTCGTCTTCCAGGCTGGCGATGCGCTGCGAGATGGCCGCCTGCGTGGCATTGAGCACCTGCGCGGTTTCACGGAAGCTGCGCACACGCGCCAGCACGACAAGCGTTTCAAGGAATCGGGTGTTCACGGCAGCGGCCCGCAACGGATGGCCTGGTACAGCATAGCGGCCACGCGGGCCGGGGTCAGCGGGGTTTGCAAGTACCGGGCCCGCCGCCACGCCGCCGCGACACACAATGGCCGCATGAACACCGCCGCTTCGTCCCAGGCTGTAACGCCACCCCGCACCGTGCCCGCGGCACCGGCCCAGGCCGGCCGCCCTTTGGCCGAGGTCGACACGCCCGCGCTGCTGGTCGACCTGGACGTGATGGACGCCAACATCGCACGCGTGCATGGCGATGCCCACCAGGCCGGTGTGCGGGTGCGACCGCATGCCAAGGCCCACAAGTGCGCCGCGCTGGCGCAGCGCCAGATCGCCGCCGGCGCCCAGGGCGTGTGCTGCCAGAAGCTGGGTGAGGCCGAGGCGCTGGCCGCCGCCGGCATCGACGACATCCTGGTGACCAACGAACTGGTGGGCATGGCCAAGGCCCGGCGCGCCGCGCAGCTGGCCGGCCGCATCCGGCTGGGGGTGTGCGCCGACCATCCGCTGCAGGTGCAGCAGCTGGCCGAGGCCACGCAGGCGGCCGGCACTTGTCTAGACGTGTTGGTGGAGCTGGACGTGGGCCAGGGCCGCTGCGGCGTGACCAGCGCGGCCGATGCGGTGGCGCTGGCGCAGGCCATTGCCGCGGCCGCGCCCGGGCTGCGCTTTGCGGGGCTGCATGCCTACCACGGCGGTGCGCAGCACCTGCGCAGCCCGGCCGAACGGCGGGCCGCCATTGCCGGCGCGGCCGCGCGTGCGCGCGAGGCCGTGGCCGCGCTGGCCGCCGCGGGCCTGCCCTGCGCCACCGTCACCGGCGCGGGCACCGGCACCTATGCGCTGGAAGCCGCCTCGGGCCTGTACACCGAGCTGCAACCGGGCAGCTATGTGCTGATGGACGTGGACTACGCCGCCAACACGCCGGCCGAAGGCAGCGCACCGCTGGGCCAGGCCCTCTTCGGCTGGTGCAGCGTGATCAGCCTGCGGCCCGGCCAGGCGGTGCTGGACGGCGGCCTCAAGGCCTTCGGCGTGGATTGCGGCCTGCCGCGGGTGCTGCATCCGGGCTGGCAGGTCAAGGGCATCTCCGACGAGCACACCGTGATCGTCAGCACCACGGCCGACGCCGCGCCGCTGGCGCTGGGCGACAAGCTGCGGCTGATACCGGGCCACTGCGACCCGACCGTCAACCTGCACGACTGGCTGGTGGCCTTTCGCGGCGACACGGTCGAGGCCGTGTGGCCGGTGACCGCACGCGGCGCGATGTACTAGGCCGTCAAGCGGTTTCCGTGGTGCGGAAGACGGCCACCGTCTGCACCAGCCGGTCGGCCTGCAGGCGCAGGCTGTCGGCGGCGGCGGCGCTTTCTTCCACCAGCGCGGCGTTCTGCTGCGTCACCTGGTCGAGCTGGGTCACCGCATCGTTCACCTGGCCGATGCCGCTGGTCTGCTCGATCGTGGCGGCGCTGATCTCGCCCAGCAGGTCGCTCACCCGCTGCACCTGGCCCACGATGTCGGCCATGGTGCGGCCGGCCTCGCCCACCAGCTGCGAACCGGCCTCGACGGTCTGCACGCTGTGGCTGATCAGGCCCTTGATCTCCTTGGCCGCTTCGGCGCTGCGCGAAGCCAGCGAACGCACCTCGCCGGCCACCACCGCAAAGCCCCGGCCCTGCTCACCGGCGCGGGCGGCCTCCACCGCCGCGTTCAGCGCCAGGATGTTGGTCTGGAAGGCGATGCCGTCGATCACGCCGATGATGTCGGCGATGCGTTTGCTGGCCTCGGTGATCTCGCCCATGGTGGCCGTGACCCGGCCCACCACCTCGCCGCCCTGTAGCGCCACCGCGCTGGCCGAAGCCGACAGCTGCGACGCCTGGCGCGCGGTGTCGGCATTGGTCTTGACCGTCGCGTTCATCTGCTCCATCGAGGCGGCCGTCTGCTGCAGGTTGCTGGCCTGCTCTTCGGTGCGCTGCGACAGGTCGGCATTGCCGGTGGCGATCTGGCTGGAACCGGTGGCAATGCTCTCGGAACCCGAGCGGATGTCCTTGACCACCCGCACCAGGAAGGTCTGCATCTGCTGCATCGTGGCCAGCAGGCTGTCGGTATCCCCGGGGCGCAGCACGATGGGCTGCGACAGGTCGCCCGAGGCGATGCGGCGCACCACGGTGGCCGCTTCGTCGGGCTCGCCGCCCAGCTGGCGCAGCACGCCGCGGATGATGAGCACGGCCGTCACCGTGCCCACCACCAGCGCCAGCAGGGCCAGCGCCAGCGCACTGTTGCGTCCGCTGATGTAGTTCTCGCGCGCCAGGGCGGCGTCTTCGGCGTTCAACTTGTCTTCCAGGTCGGCCAGTTCACCCAGCGTGGCCAGCCACTCCGACTGGGGCGGCGTCACCTCCTTCAGCAGCAGGGCAATGGCCTGCGGCACCTGCTGGCTCAGGGCCAGCTGCAGCACCTGGTCCACCTTCGGCCGCACCGCCGACTGCAGCTGCACGATCTTGTCGAGCAGCGCCTTCTCCTGCGGCGTGGTGCCGGGCCCGGTGAAGGTGGCAGCCAGCTGCTGCCGGGCTTCGTCATAGTGCTGGCGCGAGGTCTTCAGGCGCGCCAGTTCGGCCTGGACGTCCGCCGCATCGGTCAGCAGCAGGATGTTGCGGGTGGAATTGGCCACCTGGTTGACCGCGATGCGCATCTGCACCGCAAGCCGGGCCTGCAGGTTGTTGACTTCGGTGATGCGCTCCAGCGCGTCATGGATCTGCGCCGCGCGCTGCACGCCCAGGCCGGCCACCAGCAGCAGCAGCAACAGCAGCAGCCCGAAAGACAGGGCCAGACGCACAGACAACTTCTTGGCTTGCATGAGGTACTTCCTTGTCGATGACATCCGACTGCTCATCGACAGCTTCGCAGCCGGATGTAGGGTGCGACGGCCAGGTGAACCTTGGGGCACAATCTTTCTCAGATGTATCACTTGAGTCGCCAGATGTGCAGTTTCATGGGCGGGAAGGTCCCGCAGCGTTGGCAGGAAGCCCTCGGGGATGTTCGGGCCCTCTACACCGCCGCGGATGTGGAAGCGCCCCGGGTGCGGGCCGCGCTGCTGGGCGAGGTCACGCGACTGACGCCCACGATGATGGCCACCAACGCCGGCTGCGCCACCATCGTGCTGTGGAGCTTCCGGGACCAGCTGTCCGCCGGCCTGTTGGAGTGGTACCTGATGCTGATGGCCACCGCCGCCCTGGCCATGGCCACCTGGTGGCGCCACCAGGGCCGGCAGGCACACACCGCATCCGCCCGCTCGCTGCACCGCGCCACCGGCCATGCGCTGCTGCTGGCCGGCTTGTGGTCGGCCCTGCCGCTGCTGTGGTTCGCCAACGCCGGCCCCGGCCAGCAGATGCTGATGGGCACCCTGATCGCCGGCCTGCTGGCCACGGGCGCTTATGTGCTGAGCCCCTTGCCCCTGGCCAGCCTGGCCTGGGCGGGCATGCTCACCGTCGGCGCGCTGGGCAGCCTGCCGCAGGCCAAGGACCCGGTGTTCCACGGCGTGCTGCTGCTGATGTGCTTCTACGGTCCGGTGCTGGCGCTGGGCGCACAGTCGGCCGGGCGCAAGCATGTGGCGCTGCTGCGCTCGCGGGCGCAGGCCGAGCGCCAGCAACGCATGCTGGCCGTGCTGCTGGCCGACTTCGAGCAGAACGCCGACGACGCCTTGTGGCAGACCGATGCACAGGGCCGGCTCAGCCATGGCTCGCCGCGCCTGCTGGAGCTGTTCGGCCACGTACCCGGCGCGCCCGACCCCCGGCCCTTGCAGGCCGTCCTGGCCGATCGGGTGCAGGAGGGCCTGCCCGCCCTGCGCGCCGCGCTGGACGCCGGCCGCCCGTTCCGCGACGTGGGCCTGACCCTGCGCCGGCCCGACGGCGGGCTGCGGCACCTGTCGGTGCAAGGCAAGCGCGTGATCGACGAACACGGCCGCACCCTGGGCTGGCGCGGCGTGGTGTCCGACGTGACAGACCGGCGGCAGGCGCAGATGCAGCTGCAGCAGCTGGCCCATACCGATTCGCTCACCGGCCTGGCCAACCGCCACACCTTGCGCCAGGCCCTGGCCGAAGCGGCCCAGCGCGGCGAGCCGGTGACCCTGCTGTCCATCGACCTCGACCATTTCAAGGCGGTGAACGACACCCTGGGCCACTCGGCCGGCGACGAGGTGCTGCGGGTGATCGGCCAGCGGCTGCTGCAGTGCGTGCGCCCCGGCGATCTGGTGGCGCGGCTGGGTGGTGACGAGTTCGCCCTGGTGTTGAAGCAGGCGGCCGGCGCGGACGAGGTGGTCACGTTGGCGCAGCGCCTGCTGCAGGCGCTGGCGCAGCCGGTGGTGCTGGGCAGCCGTCGGCTGCGCCTGGGCGGCAGCATTGGCAGCGCCCGAAGCGCGCCCAGCGCGCAAGGCGACAGCGTGGACGCGCTGCTGGTGCGTGCCGACATGGCGCTGTATGCCGCCAAGGCCGAGGGCCGCGGCCGCTACATGCCTTACACCCCGGCGCTGGGCGCACGCAGCCGCCGCCGCAGCGACCTGGAGCAAGGCCTGCAGCATGCGCTGGAACGTGGGCAGCTGAGCCTGCACTGGCAGCCGCGGGTGGACCTGGGGAACTGGCAAGTCGTCGGCGCCGAAGCCTTGCTGCGCTGGCACCACCCCGAGCTGGGTGAGGTGCCGCCGTCGGAGTTCATCCCGGTGGCCGAGCACACCGGGCTCATCGACGCCATCGGCCACTGGGTGCTGCTGCAGGCCTGCCAGTCGGGCGCGGGTGCACTGGCAGGCCGGGTGGTGTCGGTCAACGTATCGCCCCACCAGCTGCGCGACGAAGACTATGTGAACCGGGTGCGCGCAGTGCTGCACGAGACGGGCCTGCCGGCGGCGCAGCTGGAGCTGGAGATCACCGAGTCCATCTTCCTGGGCGCCATCGACGGCGTGCTGCAGCGGCTGCGGGCGCTGCGCGACCTGGGGGTGCGCGTGGCGCTGGACGACTTCGGCACCGGCTATTCGTCGCTGGCCTACCTGCGCCGCTTTCCGTTCGACACCCTGAAGATCGACCGCGCCTTCATCAACGAACTGCTGCTGCGTGAAGACGCCCGCGCCATCGTGCAGACCATCACCCGCATGGCCGCCACGCTGGGCATGCGCACCGTGTCGGAAGGCGTGGAATCGGCCGAACAGCTGGCGGTGCTGCGCGAGGTGGGCTGCCAGGAGATCCAGGGCTACCACGTCTCGCGCCCGCAGCCGCTGCCGCAGCTGCTGGCCTGGATGCAGGCCTGGCCCCAGCGCTCACCCTTGTGCCCACCTCAGCGCTGAACCAGCTGCTGCATCGCATCGGCCAGCAGGTCTTCCACCAGCCCCAGCAGGCGCTCGCCTTCGCGGGCGGTCTCCAGGCCCGGCGCGGGTGAGTCCAGCAGCAGGTGGAAGGGCTGGTCCAGCGCCTGCCCGGCGGTGGGGCCACGCGGGCCCACCGGCAGGCCAGTGGCGGGCGTTGCAGGCCGCTCGGTCAGGTCCACCATCGTGCCGATGATGCGCAGCGCATGGCCCTCCGGGCCCCACTGCACCACCCGGCCCAGCGAGCGCAGCCGCCGGTAGCCCGAGCCGTTGCTGCGCAGCCGGAAGGTGGCCTCGTAGCGCGAGGCCGTGCCCCGCAGATGGGCCTGCATGGCCTGCAGCATCGGCGGCAGGTCGTCGGGGTGGACGCGGCAGCGCCAGAAGTGGGTGCTGTCGGACGCATGCGGTTCCGGAAAGCCCAGCCGCTGCTTCCAGGCGGGCGAATGGTGCACCGTCTCCAGGCAGGGCCTGAGGTCCCAGAGGCCCAGATCGCCCTTGTCGACGGCCTGCCGCCAAGCCACCACGGCGGGGTACTGCATGTCCATGGCGGCCGATGGTAGCGCCGGCCGGTTATCCCCAGCGGCCCGCCAGCCGCCCGCCCAGGTCCACCCGTTGCGGCAGCGCCAAAGGCGCCGCCACGGCCGAGGCGCTGGCCAGCGGCGTCAGCCGGTCGAAGTGGCGGGCGGCCAGGGCCTCGGGGATGAAGCGCGACAAACTTGCATAGACATGTCGGTCGCCGTGCTTGACCTGCTCGGTCACGTAAAAGCGCTGCGGCACCAGCAGGTCGAGGTGCTGCTTCGCGCGCGTCATGCCCACGTACAGCAGCCGGCGTTCTTCGTCGATCTGCGCGCTGTCGCGGGTGCTCATCTCCGAAGGAATGCAGCCATCCACCACGTTCAGGATCTGCACCGCCGCCCACTCCTGGCCCTTGGCCGAATGCAGGGTCGACAGGATCAGGTAGTCCTCGTCCAGGTGCGGCGGGCCGGCTTCGTCACTGCTGGCATCGGGCGGGTCCAGCGTCAGCTCGGTGATGAAGCGTTCGCGGCTGGCATGGCCGGCGGCAATGCGGGCCAGCTGCTGCAGGTCGGCCTGGCGGGCGGGCGCGTCGTCGTGCAGGCGCAGCAGCACCGGCTCGTACCAGCGCAGCACCGCGTCCAGGTCAGCGGGCCAGCTGCCCGCCTGCTGCAGTTGCGCGTACAGCGCCAGAAAGGCCTGCCAATCGTCCTGCGCGGCGGTCGGCATGCGCCAGGCCAGCAGCGCGGCCGCGGGGTCGGCGGCGGCTTCCAGCGCATGGAGCAGCTTGCGCGCGTTGGCCGGGCCCACGCCGGCCACCAGCTGCGCCACCCGGAAGCCGGCGATGCGGCTGCGCGGGTTCTCGGCCCAGCGCAGCACGCACAGCACGTCCTTCACATGGGCCGATTCCAGGAACTTGAGGCCGCCGAACTTCACGAACGGGATCTGCCGGCGGGTGAGTTCCAGCTCCAGCCCAGCGCT
>NZ_CAXFDV010000126.1:0-4772 GCF_964001545.1 uncultured Aquincola sp. | reverse complement strand
TGCCACCACCAGCCGTCGGCCTGCATCTCGCGGGCCGCGGCCACGAAGCGGGCCGTCACCGCCTCCACGTCGGCCTGGCTGTGGTTGAGGCTGAACACGATGCGGCCGCTGCCCACCCACGACAGCGCCAGCCCATGCGCCCGGAGATAAAACTGCAGCATCCAGTTGTAGCGCGAAGGCACGGTGTACAGCACCGTCCAGATGCTTTGCAGCCCGGCCACACGCACCGGCACGCCGGCCGCCGCCAGCGCCGCATTGAAGCGGTCCTGGTGGGCCGTCCAGCGCTCGTCCAGGCCGTCGTAGATCGCCTGCACCTCAGGCGTGTCCAGCCGACGCAGAAAGGCGTTCATCGCCGCCATCACCGTGGGGTGGGCGTTGAAGGTGCCGCGCGCAAAGCAGATGTCGGCCGGCCGGTCGTCCCGAAAGCGCTTCATCAGCGCCGCCTTGCCGCAGACCACGCCCACCGGCAGGCCGCCGCCCAGCGTCTTGCCGTAGGTCACCAGGTCGGCCTGCAGATTGAAGTAGCCCTGCGCGCCGCGCTCACCGAGGCGAAAGCCGACGAACACTTCGTCCAGGATCAGCACGATGCCGCGCTCGGTGCACACCTGGCGCAGCTGCTGCAGCCAGGCGGTGTAGGCGGCGCGGTCCACGCCGGCGCGGCGGCTGCTGTCCACCAGCGACGAATCGCCCGGCGCCGCCGAGTTGGGGTGCAGCGCCTGCAACGGGTTGACCAGCACGCAGGCGATGTCACGCCGGGTGCGCAGCACCTGCAGCGTCCGCTCGTCCATGTCCTTCAAGGTGTAGGTGTCGCGCTGCGGCATCGGGTTGCCGGGGCCGGGCTGCACGTCGTCCCACCAGCCGTGATAGGCCCCGGCAAAGCGCACCAGGTGCTTGCGGCCGGTGTGGTAGCGGGCCAGGCGCACCGCCTGCATCACCGCTTCGGTGCCCGACATGTGGAACGAGACTTCGTCCAGGCCCGAGATCTTGCGCAGCCGCGCGATGTTGTCGGCCACGCAGGGCAGGTAGCTGCCCAGCACCGGCCCCACGGCCATGGTGGCGGCATGGGCCTCCTGCATGCAGGCCTTGTAGAAGTCGACGCCGAACACGTTGACGCCGTAGCTGCCCGTCAGGTCGTGCAACTCGTTGCCGTCCAGGTCCTGCAGCATCACGCCGCTGGCTTGCGTGATGAAGCTGCCGGCGCGCAGGTGCTGCCGCACCATGGCGCTGAAAGGGAAGGGCACGCGGTAGCGGCCGGTGAATTGCAGGTCCGACAAGCCCTCGGCGGCCTGCGCCGTGAGCGCCGCGCCCTGGGCAAAGCGCTGGGCATACAGCGCGGCCAGCCGCTCGAAGCCGGCGCGGCGCCGCTCAGCCACCGCATCGGGCACGCCGTCGGCATTGAAGAAGCGGTCAGGGCCGTAGGAAAAGCCCGGAATCCAGCCGGCCACGCGCTTGGCCATGCGGGCATGTCCGGTGAGCGAGCGGTGCTTGGCCCGCGACAACTGCAGCCGGCGCCGCGTGCGCGGCAGTCCCCAACCCAGCGTGCCGAGCGCCGCCACGGCCAGGGCCGTCAGCGCGAAGGTGTCGTCCATGTCATGTCCTTGTTTGCCAACCCCGGGGTCTAACCCAGATGCTTGACACCACCATGAAAACCGGCGCCTGGCGCCGCCTGTTGCAGCAGGAAGACCTCAACTTTCTGCTGACCAACCGCATCCCGCGCATCGCGCTCACGCGGGCGATGGGGCGCTTCAGCAAGATCCGCAACCCCTGGCTGGCGCGGCTGTCCATCGCGGTGTGGCGCCTCTTCACCGACCTGGACCTGAGCGATGCAAAGCAGCAGCGCTTTGCCAGCCTGCACGACTGCTTCACGCGTGAGCTGGTGCCCGGCGCGCGGCCGGTGAGCATGGAGGCGGATGTGCTGTGCAGCCCCAGCGATTGCATCGTGGGCGAGTGCGGCACGGTGCAGGCCGGCCGCGTGTACCAGGCCAAGGGCTTTCCGTACCGCATGGCCGAGCTGTTCGGCCCCACGCAGGACAGCAGCGAGTTCGAGGGCGGTACCTACCTCACGCTGCGGCTGACCTCGGCGATGTACCACCGCTTCCATGCGCCGCATGACGCAACGCTGGAACACGTCACCTACTTGAGCGGCGACACCTGGAACGTCAACCCGGTGGCTTTGAAACGCGTGGAGCGCCTCTTCTGCCGCAACGAGCGTGCGGTGCTGCGGCTGCGGCTGGCGCAGGACCAGCAACCGCTGGCCATCGTGGCGGTGGCGGCGGTGCTGGTGGCCAGCATCCGGCTGCATGCGCTGGACGTGTTGCTGCACCTGCGCTGGGCCGGCCCGCATGAGCTGCCCTGCGATGCGCGGGTGCACAAGGGGCAGGAGCTGGGCTGGTTCGAGCATGGGTCCACGCTCATCGTCTTCGTGCCGCCGGGCTTTGCGCTGGCCGAGGGCGTGCACACCGGCCGGCGGCTGCGCATGGGCGAGCCGCTGCTGCGCCGGGTGGCCGCGACGGCGCCGTCAACGGCCGGTCATGCGGCGGGTGCAGCATCGGGCCCCGCATGAAGACCATCGACCTCGTGTACTTCGACGCGGGCGGCGGCCACCGCGCTGCGGCCCAGGCGCTGCAGGAAGCCGCGGCGCTGCAGCAGCGGCCCTGGCGGGTACGGCTCGTCAACCTCACGCGGGTGCTGGACGCCCAGTCCAGCTTCCGGCGGCTGACGGGCTTCGAGCCCGAGGACTACTACAACCTGCGCCTGCGCCGCGGCTGGACGCTGGGCCTGGCGCAGGAGCTCAAGCTGCTGCAGATGCTGATCCGCCTGGGCCACCGGCCGATGGTGCGGCTGCTGCGCCAGCACTGGCAGGCCGCGCCGCCCGACCTGGTGGTGAGCCTGGTGCCCAATTTCAACCGTGCCTTGTTCCAGGGCCTGCGGGCCGCTGCGCCGCAAGTGCCGTACATGACGGTGCTGACCGACCTGGCCGACCATCCGCCGCATTTCTGGATCGAGCCGCAGCAGGCGCAGACCTTCGTCTGCGGCACGGCGCGCGCGGTGCAGCAGGCGCTGGCGGCCGGTGTGCCCGCGCAGCGGGTGCGGGCCACCTCGGGCATGGTGCTGCGCCCCGCCTTCCATGCGCCGGCCATGCCGGCGGCCGAGCGCGCCCGTCAACGACAGGCGCTGGGGCTGCCGGTGGACCGACCGCTGGGGCTGGTGATGTTCGGCGGCCATGGCTCGGTGCAGATGCTGTCCATCGCCCGCCGGCTGGACGAGGTGCCCTTGCTGTTTGCCTGCGGCCACAACGTGGCGCTGCGGCAGGAGCTGCAGGCCCTGCAGCGCAGCGCGCCGCATGTGGCCGTGGGCTTCACGCAGGACATGCCGCCGCTGATGGACCTGGCCGACTTCTTCATCGGCAAGCCCGGCCCCGGCAGCCTGAGCGAAGCAGTGCAGCGCGGCCTGCCGGTGATCGCGCTGGCACCCACCGGCGTGATGCCGCAGGAGCGCTACAACGTGCAGTGGATCCACGAGCACGGCCTGGGCACCACCGTGCGCTCGGTCCGTGCGCTGGGTCACGCCACGCAGCGGCTGCTGGCCGATCTGCCGGCCTTTCAGTCGCGGGTGGAGGCGATGCGCAACCGGGCGGTGTGGGAAGTGCTGGAGCTGATGGCGCAGGAGCTGAAGCGGGCTGAGACGGCCGCCACGACTGCGGGCATGGGGTGGGCGTGACCGGATACGGCGACGCAGAATGACGGGGCGCCGACATGGAGGTTTGCATGTCCTTCGAACTGGGTCCCAGCCGCCTGCAAGTGGCCTTCGACATCACCACCGGTGAACTGATCGACGACAAACCGGACGACGCGCGCTGCAAGCTGGACATCCACTCGAACATCTCGATGGACATGGGCGGCATGCAGTTCGCAGAGAGCACTCGCGAAGGCAACTTCAGCCTCTGGGTCCAGCTGCAGGCCGGCGAGGGTGTGGCCGTCACGGGACTGACGAGCTGTGGTGCCGTCTTCGTGGCCAACAGCGACTTCAGCCGGGTGGCTGCCGGCCATATGAGCGGTGACGCACGCCTGTTCGAAGCCTGGTGCCACTACATCCGCAACAGCGGTACGCAGCCGGCGTTCCTTCTCTGGGGCACCGGTGCCATTGGCGCCAGGGGCTGGGGAGGCAGGGTGTTGATGAGCTACATGAAAGAGTTTCGTCTTGCGCCATCGCGTGCCCCCGCGGTTGCTGGCTGCGGTGCCGTCTTTCTGGTGCGCAGCAATCGCGGCTGTGCCTTTGCCTGGTCGGCGGTGCAGATGCCGTTCCAGACCGTCGGGCAGGCGGTTCGAAGGCTGAGCAGTTCTTCCCTTGAACTGGCAGCGAAGCTCACGCAATACGCAAGTCTCAGGGTGGCGGACGAAGCAGGGACCATAGAGCAGTCCTACATGCTGCTCTATGAACTATCGGATCGGTCGCTGCCGATCGTCTTCGAGGACGAAGCACGCTTGAAGTCGATCCTGGAGAACGGTCCGGGCCTGATGCGCGCCTACGCCAAGGTGGTGGCCACTTTTCCGCCCTCGTACATCCAGGACTTCCAGCAGTGGAAGCTCTTCAGGACCTACCCGAAGCTCAAGCCCGCACTGTGATCTGCCTGTCTCAGATCACCCCGTCCAGCGACACCGGTTCCACCGCTGCGTTGGCCGCCTTGCGCCCCTTGCGCAGCCCGCGCTTGACCGTCGTCTGCGGCACCCGCGCATTCCTGCTGCGGTCCAGGATCTCCAGCCGGCCGTCGG
>NZ_CAXFDV010000125.1:0-8847 GCF_964001545.1 uncultured Aquincola sp. | reverse complement strand
ACTTCGAGCGGGTGCAGCCCGGCATGACGGCCGACCAGGTGCGCCGCCTGCTGGGCCGGCCCGCCCAGCAGCAGACCTATGCGCTCAAGCAGCAGACCGAATGGGACTGGCGCTGGCGCGACGGCCAGCAGCCCAAGGTGTTCAACGTGGTGTTCGATGCCGACATGAAGGTGCTGCGCAGCGCGGTCATGGACGATCCGCGGCTGATGTCGCCGGGTTGACCGGGCCGCCTGCCGCCGGCGCCAGCGCCGCCAGCGCCTCGGCCAGCGAGCCGGTCAGGCCGTCTTCGCCCAGCGCCGCGGCCAGCCCGCCGCGCTGCACCAGCGAGCGGGGCTGCTCGTTCAGCTCGGCCAGCAGCAGCCGCACGCCGCGGCGCTGCAGCACCCGGTGCAGCTGCACCAGCGCATCCAGGCCCGAGGCGTCCATCGACACCAGCCGCTGCATCTCCAGCACCACGGCGCGGGTGCCGGCCGGCACGCGGGCTTCCAGCTCTTCGATGCGGCCCACCGCGCCGAAGAAGAGCGCGCCGTACAGCCGGAACACCACCACGCCCGGCATGCCGGCGTTCATCGGCTCGGCCCGGAACAGCGTGCCCATGCGCCAGATGAAGAACACGCAGGCCGACACCAGCCCCACCTCCACCGCCACCGTGAGGTCGAACACCACGGTGAGCACGAAGGTGCCCAGCAGCGTGGTGCGGTAGCCCAGCGAAAACTGCCGCAGCCGAGCGAACTCATGCCACTCGCCCATGTTCCAGGCCACGAACAGCAGGATGCCGGCCAGCACCGCCAGCGGCACGTACAGCGCCAGCGGCGCGGCCAGCAGCACGATGAGCAGCAGCGCCGCCGCATGCACCATGCCGGCCACCGGCGTGGTGGCCCCGGCCCGCAGGTTGGTGACGGTGCGCGCGATGGTGCCGGTGGCCGGAATGCCGCCGAAGAAGGGGGCCACCACGTTGGCCACGCCCTGGGCCATCAGCTCCTGGTTGGGGTCGTGGCGCGGAAAGGCCGACTGGCCCAGGCTGTCTGCCACGCGGGCACACAGCAGCGACTCCACCGCGCCCAGCAGCGCGATGGTGACGGTGGGAATGAACAGCCGCTGCACCGTCTGCCAGCTGAAGTCGGGCAGCGCAAAGGTCGGCAGCCCCTGCGGAATGCCGCCGAAACGGCTGCCGATGGTTTCCACCGGCAGCGCCAGCAGCGTGGCCGCCAGCGTCAGCGTGACCAGCGCGACGATCTGCCCCGGCAGCCGGCCCGCGGCCTTGACCAGCGGCGGCACGTCACGTTTGAACAGCCGTGGCCACAGCATCAGCCCGCCGAAGCACAGCAGCCCCAGCACCAGCGCATAGGGGTTGAAGCTGGGCAGCGCGCCGCCCAGCGTGTGCAGCTGCGCGAAGAAGTCGGCCGGCAGCTTCGTGATCTTCAAGCCCAGCAGGTCGCGCACCTGCGACAGCGCGATCAGCACCGCGATGCCGTTGGTGAAGCCGATGACGATGTTCACCGGCACATAGCGCACCAGCGCGCCCAGCCGCAGCAGCCCCATCAGGAACAGCAGCACGCCGGCCAGGATGGTGGCAATCAGCAGATTGGCCAGGCCGTAGCGCTCGACGATGCCGTAGACGATGACGATGAAGGCACCGGCCGGCCCGCCGATCTGCACGTTGCTGCCGCCCAGCGCGGAGATGAGGAAGCCCGCGATGATGGCGGTGAACAAACCCGCCTCGGGCTTGACGCCGCTGGCGATCGCAAAGGCCATGGCCAGTGGCAGCGCCACGATGCCCACGGTGAGGCCGGCGCCGGCATCGGCGAAGAAACGGTCGCGCGTGTAGCCCTTCAGGCTGCTGACCAAGCGCGGACGAAAGCGGTGAAGCGGAAGCGGGGGCATGCGGTCTCCGGGGTGCTGCAGGAAAAAACGGGCCGGAAAGCCGCCGCCGGAGGACCGCAGTGGTGCACCCGCGCCATGAAGCGGCGGCGCCGGGAGGGCGGCAGCAGCGGCAGGGTGCGGAGTACCTCGGTCACAGCCCTGATTGTGCGCCGGCCCATCCGCTTTCATGTCCAGGTCATGCAGCGCGGCCAGCATGCGCGGTCGTCGTTTCAACCCCGCACAACACCATGACCGCATTCGCCTCGCTCATCCGTCCGCTGGCCGCCGCCGCGGCGCTGGCCTTTGCCACCTCGGCCGCGCTGGCCGCCGGCCCGCTGGACTACATCGGCCAGGCCACGCTGACCACCGGCACCGTGTTCGCCGGCACCCAGGTCGGCGGCCTGTCCGGCATCGACTACGACGCCGCCACGCAGAGCTACGTCGCCATCAGCGACGACCGCAGCCAGATCAACCCCGCGCGCTACTACCGCATGACGCTGGACGTGGCGCAGTTCCAGCGCGCCAACAACGCCAGCGGCGCCGGCGTGCAGTTCACCGGCGTGACCACCCTGCGCGACCTCAACGGCCAGCCGTTCGCGGCCAACGGCGTCGACCCAGAATCCATCCGCCTGGTGCGCGGCGCCAACGGCCCTTCGCTGCTCTGGACCAACGAAGGCCTGCGCAGCGGCAATACGTACCAGAACCCCACGCTGCGCCAGATGTACCTGGACGGCACGCCGATGCGCAGCTTCGAGGTGCCCACGGCCTACCTGCCGGCCGGCAGCGCCGCCGGCACCGCGGCGGGCGACCGCGGCATCCGCAACAACCTGGCCTTCGAGAGCCTGACGCTCTCGACCGACGGCAGCCGCGCCTACGTGGCCACCGAAGGCGCGCTGGTGCAGGACGGCCCGGCCGCTTCGCTGGCCGCCGGCAGCAACAGCCGCGTGGCGGAGTTCAACCTGGCCAGCGGCCAGCGCACCGCCGAGTACGTGTACCGCACCGACGCCATCGTCAACGCGCCCACGCCGGGCGGCTTTGCCGACAACGGTCTGGTGGAGATGCTGGCGGTGAGCGATGGCCGCTTCATCGCGATGGAGCGCTCGTTCGCGACCGGCATCGGCTACAACATCCGCCTGTACCTGACCGACACCGTGGGCGCCACCGACGTGGCCTCGCTGGCTTCGCTGCAGGGCGCCAGCTTCAGCGCGATGCGCAAGTCGCTGCTGCTGGACCTGGGCACGCTGCGCAACGACGACGGATCGGCCCTGGTGCTGGACAACGTGGAAGGCATCACCTGGGGCGCCGACCTGACCGGCCGCAAGACGCTGATGCTGGTGGCCGACAACAACTTCTCGGGCAGCGAGTTCACGCAGTTCATCGCGCTGGGTGTGAACGCCGACCTGGCCACCGCGCCGGTGCCCGAGCCGGGCACCTATGCGCTGATGCTGGGCGGCCTGGCGCTGCTGGGCGCCGCCGCTCGTCGGAGATGACTGCCCCCAAGCTCGCTACGCTCGCGCCCCCCCCGAGGGGGAGCGTTCCGCCTTGGGGCGGCCCGGCGGCGGAACCCGCGCTCGCTGAGCCTTACCGCACCCGCATGCCGGGTTGCGCGCCCGGGCCGGGCTCCAGCACGAAGATGCCGGGCTCGGCCTTCTCGTCGGCATGCGAGGCAGCCAGCACCATGCCTTCGCTGACGCCGAACTTCATCTTGCGCGGCGCGAGGTTGGCCACCATCACCGTCAGCTTGCCGATCAGGTCTTCCGGCCGGTAGGCCGACTTGATGCCGCTGAACACGTTGCGGGTGCGGCCTTCGCCCACGTCCAGCGTCAGCCGCAGCAGCTTGTCGCTGCCTTCCACGGCTTCGGCATTCACGATCTTGGCGATGCGCAGGTCGACCTTGCTGAAGTCGTCGATCTTGATCTCGGGCGCGATGTCCTCGCCGCCCGGCACCACCTTGGGCGCCGGCGGCGGGGCCAGCAGTTCCTCCAGCTGCTTCGTGTCCACACGCTGCAGCAGGTGCTTGAACTCGCCGATGCGCTCGACCTGCGAAGGGCCGATGCTGCGCTCGAAGCGCACGTTCAGGAACTGCGCCGCGCTGGCCGCGGTGGCCGGCAGCACCGGCGCCAGCAGGCGCGTCAGCAGCTCGAAGGCGCGGATCAGCGTGCTGCACACCTGGTGCAGGCGCTCGGCCTGCTCGGGCTTCTTGGCCAGTTCCCAGGGCTTGTTCTCGTCGGTATAGCCGTTGACCGCATCGGCCAGCGCCATGATGTCGCGCAGCGCCTTGCCGTATTCACGGTCGTTGAACAGCTGGCACAGCGCCGGCTGCGCCGCCACGATCTGGTCGTGGATGGCGGCATCCGCCGCCGGCAGCTCGGCCACCGGCAGCACCTGGCCGCCGAAGCGCTTGTTCAGGAAGCCCGCGGCCCGGCTGGCGATGTTGACGTACTTGCCCACCAGGTCGGAATTGACCCGCGCCACGAAGTCGTCGGGGTTGAAGTCCACGTCTTCCACCCGGCCGTTGAGCTTGGCCGCCAGGTAGTAGCGCAGCCACTCGGCATTCATGCCCAGCTGCAGGTACTTCAGCGGCGACAGGCCGGTGCCGCGGCTCTTGCTCATCTTCTCGCCGCTGAGCTGCAGGAAGCCGTGCACGTAGATGTGGTCGGGCGTCTTGCGGCCGCTGAAATGCAGCATCGCGGGCCAGAACAGCGTGTGGAAGTAGGTGATGTCCTTGCCGATGAAGTGGATCTGCTCCACCGCGGGGTCGGAGAAGAAGGCGTCGTAGTCGCGGCCGATCTTGCCGAAGTAATTTTTCAGCGAGGCCAGGTAGCCCACCGGCGCGTCCAGCCACACGTAGAAGTACTTGTCCTCGGTGTCGGGAATGCGGATGCCGAAGTAGGGCGCATCGCGGCTGATGTCCCAGTCGGCCAGGCCGCCGTGGCCATGCTCGTCCACCGCGAACCATTCGCTGATCTTGTTCAGCACCTCGGGCTGCAGGCGGCCGGCCGAGTGCGTCCACTCCTTCAAGAAGTCCAGGCAACGCTGCGACGACAGCTGGAAGAAGTAGTGCACGCTGGTCTTGAGCACCGGCACCGCGCCGGTCAGCGCCGAGTACGGGTTCTTCAGCTCGGTGGGCGAATACACCGCGC
This sequence comes from uncultured Aquincola sp., assembly GCF_964001545.1. Lineage (NCBI taxonomy): Bacteria > Pseudomonadati > Pseudomonadota > Betaproteobacteria > Burkholderiales > Sphaerotilaceae > Aquincola > uncultured Aquincola sp. The sequence continues at coordinate 3,841 of NZ_CAXFDV010000125.1, read as the reverse complement.
CGCACACCTCGCAGCTGTCGCCGTACTGGTCCTGGGCGCCGCACTTGGGGCACTCGCCCTTGATGTAGCGGTCGGGCAGGAACATGTTCTTCACAGGGTCGAAGAACTGCTCGATCGAGCGCTCGGTGATGAGGCCGGCCTTGCGCAGTGCGCGGTAGATGTCCTGCGCCAGCTCGTGGTTCTCGGGGCCGTCGGTGGAGTGCCAGTTATCGAAGGCGATGTGGAAGCCGTCGAGGTACTGCTGGCGGCCGGCCGCGATCTCGGCCACGAAGGCCTGCGGCGTTTTGCCCGCCTTCTCGGCCGCGATCATGATCGGCGCGCCGTGCGCGTCGTCGGCGCCCACGAAGTGCACTTCGTGGCCCTGCATGCGCTGGTGCCGCACCCAGATGTCGGCCTGGATGTACTCCATCATGTGGCCGATGTGGAAGGGCGCGTTGGCGTAGGGCAGGGCGGTGGTGACGAAGATTTTGCGGTGGGTCATGTGGTGCACGCCGGGGCATTGGGGCCGCCGGGGCGATCGGGGATTGTAGGAAAGCCCTGCCGGCCACGCCGGGCTGCGGCCGTGTCCTTCGGATGCAGGAGAAACCGGCCGTTGGCTCCTGCGCGCTGAGGATGCCAACACCGGGCGGGGCGGCCGAGAGTGCACGCCGCAGTAGCGGCCGGATGGACCGGCCGCACCGTCGCCAGGAGTACCCCATGCCTCACCAGCCTTGCCCGCCCGGCCGTCATGGCCCCTTGCCCTTCGCTCGCGCGCCGCGGCCGCGATGGATGCTCGCCACCTGCTGGGCCACGACCTGCCTGGTCGCCGGCCTGGCCGCCGGTTGCGGCGGCGACGGCGGCACCGCCAGCGTGCTGGACGCCAACGCCGACAGCGCCGCCACCGCCTGGAACACGCCGGTGACGGTGGACGTGCTGGCCAACGACACCAGCAACGAAGGGCCGGTGACCGTGGCCGCCGTCGGCAAGCCCGCGCATGGCAGCGCCCGCATGGTCGATGGCAAGCTGGTGTACACGCCCGATGCCGGCTGGTTCGGCACCGAGACCTTCAGCTACACCGCCAGCGGTGCCAGCATCCGCTCCGACGTGCCGGTGACCGTGGCCGTGCAGGCCCGCATGACCTTGAGCGGCACCGTGGCCGATGCGCCGCTGGCCAACGCGCCGGTGACGGTGGCCGTGGGCAAGACCAGCTTCAACACCACCACCGACGCCGCCGGCCGCTACCGCGTGGAGGTGACCGCCAACAACCAGGCCGACGTGGTGCGCATCGAAGCCACCGGCACCGGCGCCCAGGCTGCGGTGCGGCTGGTGGGCCTGGCCGGCAGCGCCGGCGAGGTGGCTGCGGGCGTCGACGCCAGCGGCCAGGTCACGGCCGCTGCCGCGCCGGGCCTGAACGTGTCGCACCTGAGCACCGCGGTGGCCGCACTGCTGTCGCGGCCGGCGGCCGGAGCGCCCGCCACCGGGGCTGCGCTGGCCCAGGCCCGCGACGCCCTGGGTGCCGATGCCGCGTTGATGGTGGCCACGGCACTGCGCCTGGTGATCGACGGCGGTGTGCCCTTGCCGGCGGGCAAGGCCGACAGCTGGGCCTTTGCGCGGGATGCGGCGGCGGTGCGCACGTTGCGCGACGACCTGCTGCAAAGCGACCAGGCCCGCTGGTACACGGCGTCGACCGACGCCTTGCTGGCGGCGCCAACGGCCGCCTTTGCCGGCCCCCGCGGCGACCCCATGAGCCTGGTGCTGTACGACGATGCCGGCGGCGGCGAACACTGGCTGCTGCGGGCCGACGGCACCGGCGTGGCCACGGCTGCCGACGGTCCGCATGCGCTGACCTGGGTGGTGCAGGACGGTGAACTGTGGCTCAGCTACGGCCAGCCGCTGGCGTCCGAGGGCTATGGTCCTTTGGACGCCGACGGCACCACCTACGGCCAGGTGCGCTTCGAGACCACCGGCCTGCAGCTGCAGCTGCTGGGCGGCAAGCTGGCGCGTGTGCAGCAGCGTGTGCGCCAGGTGGCGCTGGAAGGGCCGCTCACCGGCCAGACCATCAGCCCCGAAGCCGGCACCGGTTGGTACCTGCAGAGCCTGGCCAGCCGGCTGGACGCCTACCCCATCGCTGCCGCCGACCTGCCGGTGGGCAGCCGCTGGGCGGGGCCGGTGGTCAAGGAGGGCACCGAACGCTACGTGTCGCTGGACAGCGACGTGATGGCGGTGACCGCCGCCAACCAGGCCCAGCTGGCCTTCGCCAACGAAACCCGCAGCCTGAGCGTGGCCGACGGCAGCTTCGTGCTGAAGAACGCAGCCGGCGTGGAATGGCGCTACACCCGCCTGCGCCCGGCCAATGCGCAGGGCCTCGAAGCTTGGCTGGTCCAAGGCCGCATCGGCACGTCGCAAGCGTGGGCCGACGTCATCCCGATGGCGCCGCTGGCCAAGCTGTACACGCCGGTGGCCGCCGACATGGCGCAGGACTGGGTGACGAGCCTGGACTCGATGTACGGCAGCTACCACGTCGTGCTGCGCGCCGATGGCACGGCCAGCCGTGGTGGCACGGATGCCACCTGGTCGCTGCGGCCGGATGGGGAAGTGCGCCTGGTCCAGCCCTACTACGACAGCAACGAGTTGCTGATGCAGTGGTGGCCGGTGTCGCTGGCCGATGGTCGCCTGCTGGTGCTGCGGCGCCTGATCGCCGTGCCTGCCGGCACCGAACCCACGGCGGAGATGGCCGCCCAGGTCGGCCGCTACCTCCAGGCCTGGCAGGCCGCCACGCCGGGCAGCTGACCACCGCTCAGGTGGACCTTCAGCCGACGGCCCGCTCCCCCGCGGGCGGCGGCTGCAGCTGGTACAGCCAGGTCTCGGTCAGCGTGCGGTCGCCGCTGCGCAGGTACAGGCGCAGCGTGATCTGCTCGGTGCTGTCGTCGGGCGGCACCAAGTCGAACATCGCGCGGTAGCCGTTGATCGCTTCCAGCGGCCGCGCCGAGGTGATCTCCACCTTGCCGCGGCTGACGCTGATCACCGGCTCCACGGGGGCGCCGGCCGGCAGGCGGGCCAGCTCGCCGCCCGCGAAGTCGATGGCGAAGCGCCACGACCAGTAGGCACGCGGCCGGCCCACCACGCCGCCCAGGCCGGTGCGGGTGGCCACGCAGCGCGCCAGCGGCGGCTGCACCGGCGGCTCGGCGCCCCAGTGCAGCCGGTAGGCGAACAGCGCCTCCTGCCCCGGCACCAGCGGCTGCGCCGGGTTCCAGAAGGCGACGATGTTGTCGAAGGTCTCGTCCACCGTTGGTATCTCGGTCAGCTGCACCGAGCCCGCGCCCCAGTCGCCCTTGGGCTCCACCCACAGGCTGGGCCGGCGGTCGTAGAACACGCCGTCGTCCTGGTAGTGGTTGAAGTCGCGGTCGCGCTGCAGCAGCCCGAAGCCACGCGGCTGCCGGTCGGCAAAGGCATTGAAGGCCAGCGTGCGCGGGTTGGTCAGCGGCCGCCAGATCCATTCGCCGCCGCCGGTGTGCATCGCCAGGCCGTCGGAGTCGTGGATCTCGGGCCGCCAGTCGTTGGCCATGCGGCGGTCGTTTTCGCCCATCTGGTACATGCTGGTGCAGGGCGCGATGCCCAGCCGCTCGATGGCCTTGCGCGGGTACAGCGCCGCATCCACGTCCATCACCGTGGTGTCGCCGGGCGCGATGGCAAAGCGGTAGGCGCCGGCCACGCTGGGCGAATCCAGCATCGCGTAGACGACAACGGTGCCCGACGCCGGGTCGGGCCGCTCCAGGTAGAAGTCGGTGAAGTCCGGAAACTCCTCGGGCCGGCCCATCGCGGTGTCGATGGCCAGGCCCCGGGCCGACAGGCCGTACTGTTT
>NZ_CAXFDV010000124.1:0-6986 GCF_964001545.1 uncultured Aquincola sp. | reverse complement strand
TCGCTCACCGGGATGCGGTGGATGCTGTCCACCTCACCCGGGTTGGCCACCAGCAGTTTCGCCGGCCCGGCCCACACCACCACCGGTGTGATGACGAAGCCCGAGCGGGTGCTGAAGTCGTCCAGCCGGCCCAGCACCGCGCTGGGGTCCAGCACCAGGCCCACCTCTTCGTGCAGCTCGCGCAGCGCGGCAGCCTCGGGCGTTTCGCCTTCGTCCACACGGCCGCCGGGCAGCGCCCATTGGCCGGGGTGGTGGCGCAGGTGCAGCGCCCGGCGCGTCAGGATCAAGGCCGCGGCCTCGGACCAGTGCGCATGCACCGGCAGGCCGTCCATCGCGGCGCCATGGCCTTCGTCGACGATGGCCACTGCCACCGCCGCGCGGCCCGGGTGGCTGGCGTCGTGCAGCGAGTGCACCGCCAGCGCCTGCAGCCGCGCCTGCACCTGCTCGCGCAGCGCGGGCGTGCGCTGCACCGTCATGCCTCGATCTTCACGCCCTTCCAGAAGGCCACCCGGTCCTTGATCTCGGCCGCGGCCTCCTTGGGGTTGGGGTAGTACCAGACGGCGTCGGGGTTGGCGTCGCCATCCACGAACAGCGTGTAGTAGCTGGCCTCGCCCTTCCAGGAGCACATGGTCTTGGTGTTGCTGGGCAGGATGAACTTCTTGTCCAGCGCCGTGGCCGGGAAGTAGTGGTTGCCTTCCACCACCACGGTGTCGTCGCTTTCGGCCACCACGGTGCCGTTCCAGATCGCCTTCATGTGCCGGTCTCCTTCAAGGGGGTGTCGTCGTCGGGCACGCGGGCCCAGTCGGCCAGCCAGGTGGTGGCATGGGCATCGCTGGGGGCGCGCCAGTCGCCACGCGGCGACAACGATCCCCCCGAGCCTACCTTGGGCGCGTTCGGCACGCAGGAGCGCTTGAATTGGCTGGTCTGGAAGAAGCGGAACACGAAGGTGCGCAGATGCTTTTTAATCTGCGCCAGCGAGTATTCGTTGCGCGCCACCAGCGGGCTGTCGGGCCAGGGGCCGCGCTGCGCGTCGCGCCAGGCCTGCCAGGCCAGGAAGGCCACCTTGCTGGGCGGAAAGCCGAAGCGCACCGTGTGGTACAGCGCAAAGTCGTGCAGCTCGTAGGGGCCGAGCGTGCTTTCGGTGCTCTGGCCGGGCTGGCCGCCGTCGGCTTCGCCGGGCACCAGCTCGGGGCTGATCTCGGTGTCCAGCACCTGCTGCAGCACCGTGCGTTCACGTTCGCTGGCGCGGCCGGCCACCCAGCGCACCAGGTGCTTGATCAGCGTCTTGGGCACGCTGGCGTTCACGTTGTAGTGCGACATGTGGTCGCCCACGCCGTAGGTGCACCAGCCCAGCGCCAGCTCGCTCAGGTCGCCGGTGCCCAGCACCAGCGCGTTGTGGTGGTTGGCCAGGCGGAACAAATGGCTGGTGCGCTCGCCGGCCTGCACGTTCTCGAAGGTCACGTCGTACTGCTTCTGGCCTTCGGCATACGGGTGGCCCAGGTCCTGAAGCATCTGCTCGCAGCTGGGGCGGATGTCGATCTCGGCGGCGCTGCAGCCCACGGCCAGCATCAGCTCGCGTGCCTGGGCCAGCGTGCGCTCGCTGGTGGCAAAGCCGGGCATGGTGTAGCCCAGCACGTGGGTGCGCGGCAGGCCCAGCAGGTCCATCGCGCGCACCGCCACCAGCAGGGCATGGGTGGAATCCAGCCCGCCCGAGATGCCGATCACCAGCTTGTGGATGCCGCTGGTCTCCAGCCGCTGCACCAGCGCCTGCACCTGGATGGCATACACCTCTTCGCAGCGCACGTCGCGCGTGGCCGGGTCGGGCGGTACATACGGAAAGCGCGGCACCGTGCGGCGCAGCGTGGCCAGCTCGGGCGTCAGCGGCGCCAGCGGCAGCTCGAAGCGCACCGCCTGCATGCGGCCCACCTGCTCGGCGTGCAGGCCGGCCGATTGGCCGAAGCTGGTCTGCCGCATGCGCTCGCGCGACAGGCGTTCCAGGTCGACGTCGGCCAGGGTGATGTGGCCATCGCCCGCAAAGCGCTGCGACTCGGCCAGCAGGTCGCCGGCTTCGTAGATCAGCGCCTGGCCGTCCCAGGCCAGGTCGGTGGTGGATTCACCCACGCCGGCCGAGGTGTAGAGGTAGGCCGACAGGCAACGCGCCGAGTGCAGGCTGGCCAGCTGGTGGCGGTAGCCCGACTTGCCGATGGTGACGTTGGAAGCCGACAGATTCACCAGCACCGTGGCGCCGGCCAGCGCCGCGTACGACGAGGGCGGGATGGGCACCCACACGTCTTCGCAGATCTCGACGTGAAAGCGCAGCAGCGGCTGGTTGGCCGCCTCGAAGATCAGCTGGGTGCCGAAGGGCACGGTGTGGGTGCCGATGCGCACCTCGGTCACCAGCGCGTGGGCGGCCGGATTGAACTGCCGGGCTTCGTAGAACTCGGCGTAGTTGGGCAGGTAGGTCTTGGGCACGATGCCCAGGATGCGGCCGTCGAACACCACGGCCGCGCAGTTGAACAGGCTGTGCCGCACCCGCAGCGGCAGGCCGACGATGGCCACCGCCGGCACGCCGCGGCTGCCTTCGGCCACGGCCAGCAGCGCCTGTTCGCAGGCGTCGAGCACCGCGCGCTGGTGAAACAGGTCGTCGCAGGTGTAGGCCGACAGGCCCAGTTCGGGGAAGGCCACCAGCGAGGCGCCCTGGTCGGCGGCCTCGCGCAGCACGCGCAGGGTTTCGCCGGCGTTCCAGGCCGGGTCGGCGATGCGCACGCGCGGCACGGCCACCGCCATGCGCAGGTAGCCGTGGGTGGCAGGGTGGAAGAACTCGATCGGCTGGGTCATCGGGTGCGGGCGCGCGCGGGCGCAGGGGTGTGGGGGTGGCCGGCAGGCAGGCGCAGCCGGGACGAAGGCGTGACGGAGATGCCCACCACGTCGGTGAAATGCTGGATCACGGCCTGGTTGCGCCGGGCCGACTGCGTGCCCACGCAGTCTTGCGGCACCGCGGCGCCCAGGTTGCGCATGCGTGCATCGGCCACGGTGGCCAGCACGCACTGGTCGCTGGACACGCCGGTGACGATGAGCTGCTCCACGCCCAGGTCGTTGAGCAGCAGCTCCAGCGGCGTGGCGAAGAAGGCGGAGTGTTTGGGCTTCAACAGGAAGTAGTCGTCGGTGTCGGGCGCCAGTTGTTCGACGATGCGTCCGCCCGGGCCCTCGGCCTGCAACGCCGCATCCACCAGCTGGCGGAAATCCGACCGCCAGCGGCCCCGATTGTCGTTGGCATAGATCACCGGCACGCCGGCCTCGCGGCAACGCTGGCGCAGCCGGGCCACGCGCGGGGCGATGGCCACCGCCGCGGGCAGCAGCTTGTCGGCGTCCGGAAAGTCCCAGAGGCTGATCATGTCGGTGATCACCAGGGCGGGGCCGCCCGGGCGGCGGTCGTTTTCGTCGTGGGTGGAAAGCAGTCGGGCCATCGCAGCGCTCATCCAGGCAATGCCGGGGTCGGGCAACGCCTGTGCCGCGGGCGGAACCGGCCCTTCTTTGTAAGCGTGTCTGGGAAAACCCTACAGGCGCTTTGTCAGGCGGCCGACTGCACGCGCACGAAGCGGCTTTCTACAGTGCCCGCCATGACCACCGCCACCGCTTCCGCCGCCGTCGTGCCCGCTTCGCTGGGCGAGCTGTACCGGCACATCTGGCTGCATGCCCAGGGCGCACGCGCCAAGTTCGCGCTGGCGCTGAGCATGCTGGGCGGCTCGCAGCTGCTGAAGCTGGGCATTCCGTGGATGGCGGCGCAGGCGATCAACGGCATCCAGTCGGCCGGCCGCACCGGCCTGGCACCGGCGGCGCTGTGGATCGGCGCCATCCTGGCGGCCTACGTGGGCTGCTGGTCGCTGCACGGCCCGGCGCGGGTGATGGAACGCACCGTGGCGCTGCGCGTGCGCCGCAGCGTGGCCGATGCGCTGTATGCCCGGCTGCTGCGCGCGCCGCTGGGCTGGCATGAGCAACACCATTCCGGCGACTTGCAGCACCGCGTGGGCCAGGCGTCCAACGCGCTGTTCGGCTTCACGCAGAACCAGTTCATCTACCTGCAGAACGCCATCAACCTGTGCGGGCCGGTGGTGGCGCTGTGGCTGCTGTCGCCGGCCACCAGCTTGGTGGCCATCGTCGGGCTGATCGTCATCTCCACCGTGATCGTGGCCTTCGACGGCGCGCTGATGAAGCTGGCGGTGGCCGAGAACCAGGCCGAGCGGCGTTACGCGGCCCGGTTGCTGGACTTCGTGGGCAACGTGTCTTCAGTGCTGAGCCTGCGGCTGCAGGAAGGCACGCGCCGCCTGCTGGACAGCCGGCTGATGGCGGTGTTCGAGCCGCTGCGCCGCAGCATCGTGCTCAATGAATGGAAGTGGTGCTCGGTCGACCTGTCGGGCGTGGTGCTCTCGTGGGGACTGGTGGCGGTGTACGTGCTGTTCGTGGCCCCGGCGGCCGATGGTGCTGCGGCGGGCGCGGCCACCGGCGCGGTGATGCTGGGCAGCCTGTTCATGGTCTACCAGTACGCGCAGCAGGCGGCCGGGGTGCTGGGCACCATCGCCTCGCAGTACCAGGCGGTGGCCCGCACGCGTACCGATTTCGCCAGCGCGGCCATCGTGCTGCAGGCGCCGCAGCGCCAGGCCGCCGGGCGGCTGGCCGACGAAGGCTGGCGCCGCATCGACATCCAGGGCCTGCGCTTCAGCCGCCCGGGGGCCGAGGGCAAGGGCGACGAGCGCGGCGGTTTGCACGACGTGGCCTTGTCGCTGCACCGCGGTGAGCGGCTGGCGCTGGTGGGGCCCAGCGGCGCCGGCAAGAGTACGTTGCTGCGCGCGCTGGCCGGGCTGTACGAGGCCAAGGCCGCCCACATCGCGGTGGACGGGCAGTACGTGCCCGAGGCACGCGATCTGGCGCCGGTGGCCACGCTGATTCCGCAGGAGGCCGAGATCTTCGAAGCCTCGGTGCGCGAGAACATCACCTTCGACGAGCCGGTGCCCGAGGCCGAGCTGATGCGCGCCATCCAGGCCGCGGCCTTCGACCCCGTGCTGGAAAAGCTGCCCGGCAAGCTGGACGCGCCGATGGCCGAGCGCGGCACCAACCTGTCGGGTGGCCAGCGTCAGCGGCTGGCGCTGGCGCGTGGCCTGCTGGCAGCCCGCCACAGCAGCGTGCTGCTGCTGGACGAGCCCACCAGCGCGCTGGATTCACTGACCGAGATCCATGTGCACTCGCGCATCCTCGAAGCTTTCCCCGACGCCTGCATCGTGGCCTCGGTGCACCGCCTGGGGCTGCTGGCCCACTTCGACAAGGTGGTGTTCATGGTGGCCGGCCGGGTGGAAGACGTGGGCACCGTGGCCGAGCTGGTGCAGCGCCAGCCGGCCTTCGCGGTGATGATGGCCACGATGGGCCCGGGCGCGGTGCCTCAGCCGGCGCCGGCCGAAGCTGCCGCGGCCTGAGGCGGGGCCACGGCCGGCTGCGCCGGCTTGCCCGGCTTGGCCACGGTGGGCGTGGGCGGCGATTCGGGCTCGTGCGGCTCATGCACCGCAGGCGCCACATGGTCGGCGCGGGCGCCGAAGATCATCTCGTTGATCCAGCCCACCAGCACCTGCGTGTAGGCGCGCTGGTCGGCCGGCTGGCTCAGGCCATGGTCGGCGCCGCGCAGGCAGCGGTAGGTCAGTGAGCGGGCGTTCTTGCCCGCCTCGCGGTAGCTGTGCAGCACTTCCTTGGGCACGATGGTGTCCAGCTCCGACTGCACCAGCAGCAGGTCGCCGTCGAAGTCGTGCGTGGCCTGCAGCGCCCGGTTGTCCGCAAAGGGCACCAGGTGGCGGCGGTAGGCCTTGAGATCCTGGTCCTTGTGCAGCTGCAGCTTGGGCACTTCCCAGCCCGAGTCCATGTACAGCGCCGGCGCGCGCAGCGCCAGCCAGCGCACCGGCCGCATGGTGGTCAGGATGGTGGCCAGGTAGCCGCCATAGCTGCTGCCCACCACCGCGATGGATGAAGGGTCCACATGCCGACGCTCGGCCAGCAGGTCGTAGGCGGCCAGCACGTCCTGCAGGTTGCTGGCGCGTGAAACGGTCTCGAACTGCGGCTTGGTCTGGGCATGGCCGCGCAGGTCGAAGGCCAGGCACACGCAGCCCAGCGCCGCGATCTGCCGCGCACGCGCCACGTACTGGGCCTGGCTGCCACCCCAGCCATGGATGAACAGCACCCCGGGCAACTGAGTGCCGGGGGAGACGAAGGTGCCTGCGATGCTGCCATCCCCCACGGGGATGGCCACGTGCTCGTCAAAGGTCGGCATGCGCCTCCACCTGCGCGTATTTGGTCACCCGGCCCACCTCCGGGTCGTCGTCGTCGAAGTGCACCTTGGCGCCGGCCGGCACCGGTTCCTGCAGGCCATACACCTCGTGGGTGGAGGCACGCACGGCCTGGCAATCGGGATGGGCCTGGAAGTATTGCAGGGCTGCCACTTCGGCGCCGCTGGCGCCGCCGATGCGCCAGCTTTGCTCCAGCACGCCCGATCGCCATTGGCCGCGGTCGTCCACGCCCTGGGCCACGTCGTAGTTGGCGCGCGTGGCCAGAAAGCCGGGGTAGTGGCGTTCGGCCTCGCGGTGGTACACCAGGGCCTGGTCGACCGCGGTGGCAAATTCGGGCGAGAGCTTGAGCGCCTGCAGCGCCTCGAAGTCGCCGCGCACCACGGTGAGGGTGGAGCCGCCGTACACCTCTTCGCCGCGGTGATTGGTGGTGAGCTGCTGGGTGCCCACGTAGCTGGCCATCAGCGGGCCGGCCTTGACCTGGCCGACGCTCAGCGTCTCGACCTGGCGCAGGTTGCGCTCCAGCACCACGCCGTGTGTGCGCAGCACTTCGGGGTCGGTCTCGGCCAGCCACTGGCGCAACTCGTCGATGTGCTGCATCACCTGCTGACCCAGGCCGCCCACGCCGTCGGGCTTTTTCAGCCGCATGCTGCCGTGGGCCAG
>NZ_CAXFDV010000123.1:0-1716 GCF_964001545.1 uncultured Aquincola sp. | reverse complement strand
GGCTCCTTCGTGCCGCCGCGGCTGCTGCCGCAGCTGGCCGACACCGCCACGCTGGTGCAGGCCGCCTGCCAGCTGCCCGGCCTGGAAGTCACGGCGCTGGTGCCCAACCTGCGCGGCGCTGAAGCCGCCCTGGCGGCCGGCGCGCATGTGATGCTGCTGCCGCTGTCGGCCAGCCATGCGCACAGCCTGGCCAACCTGCGCAAGACGCCTGACGAGGTGCTGGGCGAGCTGGGTCGCATCCGCGCCGCGCGCGATGCCGCCGGCAGCGCCTGCCGCATCGAGCTGGGCATCAGCACCGCCTTCGGCTGCACGCTGCAGGGCGAGGTGGCGCCGGCGCAGGTGCTGCGGCTGCTGCAGGCCGGGCTTCAAGCCGGTGCCGACCGGGTGAGCATCGCAGACACCGTAGGCCACGCCGACCCGCTGCAGGTGAGCCGCCTGTTCGAAGCCGCGTTGCAGGTGGCGGGCGACCGGCTGACCGGAGCGCATTTCCACGACACCCGCGGCCTGGGCGCGGCCAATGCCTTCGCGGCCTGGCAGGCCGGCATCCGCGGGTTTGACGCCTGCGTGGGCAGCATCGGCGGCTGCCCGCATGCACCCGGCGCCAGCGGCAACGTGGCCACCGAAGACCTGGCCTACCTGTTCGGCCGCATGGGCGTGCCCACCGGCCTGGACTTCGATGCGCTGATGACCCTGCGCGGCCGCATCGCCGGCTGGCTGCCGGGCGAGCCGCTGCACGGCGCCATCTGGCGCGCCGGGCTGCCCCAGACCTTGTCCACTGCCGCGATGGCGGCCTGACCATGAACGACTCACTGCAAGCACCCGACCCCACGCTGCCGCTGCAAGGCCTGCGCGTGGTGGAGTTCACCCACATGGTGATGGGCCCCACCTGCGGCATGGTGCTGGCCGACCTGGGGGCCGAGGTCATCAAGGTCGAGCCGGTGGCCGGCGAAGGCACGCGCACGCTGCAAGGCGCGGGCATCGGCTTTTTCCCGATGTTCAACCGCAACAAAAAAAGCATCGGCCTGGACCTGCACACCGCCGAAGGCGCCGAGGCGGCGCGGCGCCTGGCCGCCAGTGCCGACGTGGTGATCGAGAACTTCAAGCCCGGCACCATGGCCAAGTACGGGCTGGACCACGCCAGCCTGTCGGCCACCAATCCGCGGCTGATCTATGCCAGCCACAAGGGCTTTTTGCCCGGCCCCTACGAGCACCGCACCGCGCTGGACGAGGTGGTGCAGATGATGGGTGGCCTGGCCTACATGACCGGCCGGCCGGGTGATCCGGTGCGGGCCGGCACCAGCGTCAACGACATCATGGGCGGCCTGTTCGGCGCCATCGCGGTGATGGGCGCGCTGATCCAGCGCGGCATCACCGGCCGCGGCATGGCGGTGCAAAGCGCGCTGTACGAGAACAACGTGTTTTTGATGGGCCAGCACATGCTGCAGTACGCCATCACTGGCCGTGCACCGCAGCCCATGCCGGCGCGCGACAACCCCTGGGCGGTGTACGACGTGTTCACCGTGGCCGGTGGCGAGCAGATTTTCCTGGCCGCGGTGAGCGACCCGCAATGGCGGCAGTTCTGCCGTGCGCTGGGCCTGGAAGACCTGCTGCAGGACCCGGCGCTGGCCACCAACCGCCAGCGGGTGGACCTGCGGCCACAGCTGCTGCGCACGCTGGCCGAGCGCCTGGCCCACCGGCCCGCCAGCGAACTGGCGG
>NZ_CAXFDV010000122.1:0-7587 GCF_964001545.1 uncultured Aquincola sp. | reverse complement strand
GGTGGTGCACCCGCAAAGCATCATCCATTCGATGGTGGTGTGCCGCGACCACTCGGTGCTGGCGCAGCTGGGCACGCCCGACATGCGGGTGCCGATCGCTTATGGCCTCTCGTTCCCTGAGCGCATCGAGTCCGGCGCCGCGCAGCTCGACTTCCTGACGCTGTCCGCGCTCAGCTTCGCGCCGGCCGACCGCCAGCGCTTTCCTGGCCTGTACCTGGCGTGGGACGCCTTGCGCGGCCCCGAGGGCAGCACCACGGTGCTCAACGCCGCCAATGAAGTGGCGGTGGAGGCCTTCCTGGCGGAACGCACCGGCTACCTCGACATCCACCGCATCAACGCCGCCACGGTGGAAGCGGTGCTGCCCCAGCTGCCGGCCGAGCCGGCGCTGGACGACTTGCTGGCGCTGGACGCCGCCGCCCGCGCCCATGCCCGCAGCCTGGTTCAGGGGCTCTCGCGATGATCACGGTTCTGGCTTTCCTGCTCACCCTCGGGGTGCTGATCGTCATCCACGAGTACGGCCACTACCGCGTGGCGCGCGCTTGCGGCGTCAAGGTGCTGCGCTTTTCCGTCGGCTTCGGCCGCGTGCTGTGGCGCCGCCAGGCCACGCCCGACAGCACCGAGTTCGTCATCAGCGCATTGCCGCTGGGCGGCTATGTGCGCATGCTCGATGAAAGCGAGGGCCCGGTGGCGCCGCAACTGCGCAGCCAGGCCTTCAACCGGCAGCCGCTGCGCAAGCGGGCCGCCATCGTGGCCGCCGGGCCGGCCGCCAACCTGCTGCTGGCGGTGGCGCTGTATGCGGCTGCGCAGTGGATCGGCATCAACGAGCCCAAGGCCGTGCTGTCGGCACCGGTGGCCGGCAGCCTGGCCGAGCGCGCGGGCCTGCGGGCCGGCGACGAAGTGACCGCCACGTCCGAGGACGGCGAGGCCTGGGAAGACGTCGCATCGCTGACCGACGTGCGCTGGCGCATCACCCAGTCGGTGCTGCGCGGTGAGCGGCTGTTTCTGATGGTCAGCGAGCCCGGTGGCCACCGCAGCCGCAGCCTGGTGCTCGAGCTCGACCGCGTGGCCGGCCAGGAGATGGACGCAGCGCTGATGCGGCAGATCGGCATCGGCGCGCCGTACAGCGAGCCGGTGCTGGGCGAGGTGCGATCCGGCGGCCCGGCCGACCGCGCCGGCCTGCGCGAAGGCGACCGCGTGCTGCGGGTGGATGGCGAGCCGGTGGGCGATGCGCAGTCGCTGCGCGAGCGCATCCGCCAGTCGGTGCAGGGCGGCACCGGTGTGCCGCTGGCCTGGGTGGTCGAACGCCAGGGCCGCATGCTCGAGCTGACGGTCGAGCCGCGCGTGACCTCCGAAGGCCGCCAGGCCATCGGCCGCATCGATGCCTACGTGGGCAAGCCCTACGAGATGGTCAACGTGCGCCGCGGCCCGATCGAAGGGCTTGTCAACGGCGCCGAACGCACCTGGGACGTCTCGGTGCTCACGCTGCAGATGATGGGCCGCATGCTGGTGGGCGAAGCTTCGCTCAAGAACCTGTCGGGCCCGCTGACCATCGCCGACCAGGCGGGGCAGTCGGTGCAGCGCGGGCTGCCCGAATACCTGGGGTTCCTCGCGCTGGTCAGCGTGAGCCTGGGCGTGCTGAACCTGCTGCCGCTGCCGATGCTCGATGGCGGGCACCTCATGTATTATCTTTTCGAGGGTGTGACCGGCCGGCCGGTCTCCGAGCTGTGGCTCAAATGGCTGCAGCGTGGCGGTGCCTTCATCATGCTTTTGCTGATGTCCCTCGCCCTTTCCAACGACGTGGCCCGCCTGCTGGGCCTGCACTGACGTTCTCCCGATGCATTCATTCTTTTGCCCGAGCCCGCTGCGGCCGGTAGCCGCCTGCGTGGCCGTGGTGTGCAGCGTGGCAGCACTGCCCGCGCTGGCGGTCGAACCCTTCACCCTGAAGGACATCCGCATCGAAGGTCTGCAGCGCACCGACCCCGGCACGGTGTTCGCGGCGCTGCCTTTCCGCATCGGCGACACCTACAACGACGAAAAGGGCGCGGCCGGCCTGCGCGCGCTGTTCGCCACCGGCCTGTTCAAGGACGTGCGCATGGAGGTGGAGGGCGACGTGCTGGTCGTCATCGCCGAAGAGCGCGCGGTGATCTCCTCGGTCAACTTCATCGGCCTGAAGGAGTTCGACAAGGAAACCCTGACCAAGTCGCTGAAGGACGCCGGCATCGGCGAAGGCCTGCCCTTCGACCGCGCCGTGGTCGACCGCGCCGAGCAGGAAATCAAGCGCCAGTACCTGACGCGCAGCCTCTATGGCGCCGAGGTGGTGACCACCATCACGCCGCTGGAGCGCAACCGCGTGGACGTCACCTTCACGATGACCGAAGGCGAGGCGGCCAAAATCAAGGACATCCGCATCGTCGGTGCCCAGGCTTTCTCCGAGAGCACGCTGCTGGGCCTGTTCGAGCAGAGCACCGGCGGCTGGCTGACCTGGTACACCAAGGCCGACCGCTACTCGCGCACCAAGCTCAACGCCGACCTGGAAACCCTGCGCGCCTACTACACCAACCGTGGCTACCTCGAGTTCGCGGTCGAGTCCACGCAGGTCACGATCTCGCCGGACAAGCAGGACATCTCGATCACCATCTCCATCCGCGAAGGCCAGCGCTACACCGTCACCGCGGTGCGGCTGGAAGGCGACTACCTGGGCCGCGAGCAGGAGTTCAAAGACCTGGTGCGCATCAAGCCCGGCGAGCCCTACCGCGCCGAGGACGTGGCCCAGACCACGCGCCAGTTCACCGAGCGCTTCGGCCTCTTCGGCTATGCCTTCGCGCGTGTCGAGCAGCGCCCCGAGATCGACCGTGCCACCGGCCAGGTGGTGGTGGTGCTCAATGCCGAGCCGCAGCGCCGCGTATACGTGCGCCGTGTGAACGTGGCCGGCAACACCCGCACCCGCGACGAGGTGGTGCGCCGCGAATTCCGCCAGTTCGAGTCGGCCTGGTACGACGGCCAGAAGATCAAGCTCTCGCGCGACCGCGTCGACCGCCTGGGCTACTTCAAGGAAGTCAACATCGAGACCAACGAGGTCGCGGGCACCGCCGACCAGGTCGACCTGACGATCAACGTGGTCGAGAAGCCCACCGGCAACCTGATGCTGGGCGCCGGCTTCTCCAGCGCCGACAAGCTGGCGCTGACCGGCTCGATCAAGCAGGAAAACGTGTTCGGCTCGGGCAACTACCTGGGCATCGAGGTCAACACCAGCAAGTACAACCGCAACATCGTGTTCTCCACGGTGGACCCGTACTTCACGGTGGACGGCATCTCGCGCGCGTTCGACGTGTACTACCGCACCAGCAAGCCGCTGAACAGCCAGGGCGTGGACTACGAACTGTCCACCCCCGGTGCGTCCATCCGCTTCGGTGTGCCGTTCTCCGAGTTCGACACGGTGTTCTTCGGCATTGGCGTCGAGAGCACCAACATCAAGGGCACCGGCGCCTTGCCCAACAGCTACCTGCTGTACCGCGAGCAGTTCGGCCAGCGCAGCCTGACCGTGCCGTTCACGCTGGGCTGGGCGCGCGACCAGCGCGACAGCGCCCTGGTGCCCACCAACGGCAGCTACAAGCGGGTGAACGTGGAACTGTCCACCCTGGGCGATGCGCGCTATGTGCGCGCCAACGCCCAGTACCAACACTACATCCCGCTGGGCACGCAGTTCACGCTGGGCCTGAACGGCGAAGTGGGCTGGGGCAAGGGCCTGGGCGGCCGGCCGTTCCCGATCTTCAAGAACTTCTACGGCGGTGGCCTGGGCTCGGTGCGGGTGTTCGACCAGAGCTCGCTGGGTCCGGTGGACGTCACCGGCACCTACATCGGCGGCAACCGCCGCGCCAACGTGAACGCCGAGCTGTACGTGCCGGTGCCGGGCGCCGGCAACGACAAGACGCTGCGCATCTTCGGCTTCACCGACGTGGGCAACGTGTGGGGCGAGCATGAATCCATCGACGCCGGCAGCTTGCGGGCATCGGCGGGTATCGGCCTGTCGTGGATCTCTCCGGTGGGGCCGCTGAAGCTCAGCTTCGGCTCGCCGATCCGCAAGGAGCGCAACGATAGAATCCAGAAATTCCAATTCCAGATCGGGACTGCGTTTTGATGAACAAGTGGAAGACGTTGGCGGCCGCGGTGGCAACCGCGTCGCTGTGGGCGACGTGCTCTGTCGCGCAAGCCCAGGAGTTGAAGATCGGCTACGTCAACAGCGAACGTGTGCTGCGGGAGGCCACGCCGGCCAAGGCCGCACAAACCAAGCTGGAAGCCGAGTTCGGCAAGCGCGAGAAGGACCTGGCGGACGTGGCCAACAAGCTCAAGGCCGCCTCCGACAAGCTGGACAAGGACGCACCCACGCTCAGCGAAGCGGAGCGCACCCGCCGCCAGCGCGAGCTGGTGGAGCAGGACCGCGACTTCCAGCGCAAGCGCCGGGAGTTCCAGGAAGACCTGAACAACCGCAAGAACGAAGAGCTGGCCCTGGTGGTGGAACGCGCCAACAAGGTCATCAAGCAGATCTTCGACAGCGAGAAGTACGACCTGATCCTGCAGGAAGTGGTCTTTGCCGGTCCCCGCGTGGACATCACCAAGAAGGTGATCGACGCGCTGAACGCGGGCAAGTGATGCACGGCCAGCGGCAAGGCTGGCTGGCATGACGATCTCGCTCACGCTGGCCGACATCACCGCCCGACTCGGCGGTGATGTGACGGGCGATCCCGCGATGCGCCTGGATCGCATCGGCCCGCTGTCAGGGGCCACCGCCTCCACGGTGAGCTTCCTGTCCAATCCCCGCTACCGCTCGCAGCTGGCCGACACCGCGGCCGGCTGCGTCATCGTGGCGCCTGCGCAGGCGGACGAGGCCCGTGCGCGGCCGGCGGGGGGTGCGGTCATCGTCACGCCCGATCCCTACCTTTACTTCGCCCGGCTCACGCAGCTGTGGGCGCGGCTCACCCGCCCGCCTGAGTCGGCCGGCGTGCATGCCAGCGCGGTGGTCGATGCCACGGCGCAGGTGCATGCCACGGCCCACGTCGGGCCCATGGTGTGCATCGGCCCCGGTGCGGTGGTGGGCGAGGGCGCGGTGATCGGCGCGCAGACGGTGATCGGCCGCGACGTGCGCATCGGCAGCCACACCCGCATCGCCCCGCGCGTGGTGGTGGGCGACGGCTGCTCGGTGGGCGAGCGCTGCATCCTGCACAGCGGCGTGGTCATCGGCGCGGACGGCTTCGGCTTCGCGCCCACCGAAGGCCGGTGGGAGAAGATCGAGCAGCTGGGCGCGGTGCGCATCGGCCACGACGTGGAGATCGGTGCCAACACCTGCATCGACCGCGGCGCGCTGGACGACACGGTGCTGGAAGACGGCGTCAAGCTCGACAACCTGATCCAGATCGGTCACAACGTGCACGTGGGCCGCAACACGGCCATGGCCGGCTGCGTGGGCGTAGCCGGCAGCGCCCGCATCGGCGCCGGCTGCACCGTGGGCGGTGGCGCCATCATCCTGGGCCACCTGCAGCTGGCCGATGGGGTGCACGTGTCGGCCGCCACGGTGGTCACCCGCTCCATCCTGAAGCCGGGCCAGTACAGCGGCGTGTTTCCCTTCGATGACAATGCCGCGTGGGAAAAGAACGCGGCCACGCTGCGCCACCTGCACACCTTGCGCGACCGCGTGCGGGCGCTTGAAAAGAAGAACGTATGACGACGATGGACATCCACCAGATCCTCAAGAAGCTGCCCCACCGCTACCCGATCCTGCTGGTCGACCGCGTGCTGGAGATCGAGAAGGGCAAGCACATCCGCGCCATCAAGAACGTCAGCATCAACGAGCCGTTCTTCCAGGGCCACTTTCCCAACCGCCCGGTGATGCCGGGTGTGCTGATGCTCGAAGCCCTGGCCCAGGCCGCCGCGCTGCTGAGCTTCGAGACCATCGGCGCCGAGCTGGACGACGACATGGTGGTGTACTTCGTCGGCATCGACGGTGCGCGCTTCAAGCGCGTGGTCGAGCCCGGCGACCAGCTGACGCTGGAAGCCAGCATCGAGCGCGCGAAGGCCGGCATCTACAAGTACAAGGCCCGCGCCAGCGTCGACGGCGAAACCGCGGTCGAGGCCGAGCTGATGTGCACGATGCGCAAGGTGGCATGACCGCGATCCACGCCACCGCCATCATTGACCCGAAGGCCGAGCTGGACCCTTCGGTCAGCGTGGGGCCTTACGCGGTCATCGGGCCGCATGTGCGCATCGGCGCCGGCACCACCGTGGGCCCGCATGCGGTGATCGAGGGCCACACCACCATCGGCCGCGACAACCGCATCTTCCAGTTCGCTTCGCTGGGTGCGATGCCGCAGGACAAGAAGTACGCGGGCGAGCCGACCGAGCTGCACATCGGCGACCGCAACACCATCCGCGAGTTCTGCACCTTCAACACCGGTTCGGCGCAAGATGCCGGCGTCACCCGCATCGGCGACGACAACTGGGTGATGGCCTATGTGCACATCGCGCACGACTGCCAGATCGGCAACGACAACACGCTGGCCAACAACGCCACCTTCGCCGGCCATGTGCACGTGGGCAGCCATGTGACCGTGGGCGGGCTCACGGGCGTACACCAGTTCGTCAAGATCGGCTCGTACACCATGCTGGGCTTTGCCAGCGCGGTGACGCAGGACGTGCCGCCCTACATGCTGGTGGACGGCAACCCGCTGGCGGTGCGCGGCTTCAATGCCGTGGGCCTGAAGCGCCGCGGCTTCAGCAGCGAGCGCGTCAGTGCCATCAAGCAGATGCACAAGGCGCTGTACCGCAAGGGCCAGACGCTGGAAGAGGCCCGCGCCGAGATCGCCGGCCTGGCCACCAGCGCGCCCGAAGCGGCGGCCGACGTGGCGATGATGCTCGACTTCCTGCAGGCCGCCACCCGCGGCATCGCGCGCTGACCGTGGACACCGCGGCGCAGGCTCCGCGGTTCGGCATGGTGGCGGGCGAGACGTCCGGCGACCTGCTGGCCGGCTTGATGATGGGCGGCATGAAGGCCCGCTGGCCGGCCATGCAGGCGGCCGGCATCGGCGGCCCGCGCATGGCGGCCCACGGCTTCGAAGCCTGGTGGCCCCACGAGAAGCTGGCGGTGCGCGGCTACGTGGAAGTGCTGCGCCACTACCGCGGCATCTCGCGCATCCGCGAGCAGCTGGCCGAGCGGCTGCTGCAGCAGCGGCCCGATGCCTTCATCGGCGTCGATGCGCCCGACTTCAACCTGGGCCTGGAAGCGCGGCTCAAGGCCGCCGGCATCAAGGCCATCCACTTCGTGTGCCCGTCCATATGGGCCTGGCGCGGCAACCGCGTCAAGAAGATCGCGGCCAGCACCGACCATGTGCTGTGCCTGTTCCCGTTCGAGCCCGAGCTGCTGCGCAGCCACGGCATCGCCGCCACCTACGTGGGCCATCCGCTGGCCGATGCGATTCCGCTGCAGGCCCCGAAAGAGGCCGCGCGCGCCGCGCTGGGCCTGCCCGCGCAGGCGCCGGTGGTGGCCGTGCTGCCGGGCAGCCGCCGGTCGGAGATCGAGATGATCGCGCCGGTGTT
>NZ_CAXFDV010000121.1:0-3177 GCF_964001545.1 uncultured Aquincola sp. | reverse complement strand
TCGAGCACCGGTGGCAGGTGCTCGCGGATGGGGCCCAGCGGCGTCTGCGGGAACATCTGCGCCACCACCTGCACCGAGAAGCGGTCGGTGGCCGAAGGCAGTTTGTCGCTGCGCGCCAGGCCCAGCGCCCGCAAGGTGCGGGGGCCGGCGATGCCGTCGTGCAGCAGGCCGGCGCTGTGCTGGAAGGCCATCACCGCCGCCTCGGTGCCGGCGCCGAAGTCGCCGTCGGCCTTGCCGGGGTTGAAGCCCGCTGCCAGCAGCGCCTGCTGCAGCTTGCGGACCGCCGGCCCGCTGTCACCGATCTGGAGCATCGCCATGCACGACCCCTGCGCGCCGGATGCAGCACGGCGCTGCACCGGCTTATAGCAGCGGGCCACCCGCGCGTGGCGGGCGGCATCCCCAGATCGTCGGCCTTACTTGAACAGGTCCTTGACCCGGTCGGTCCAGCTCTTGGCGTTGGGCGAGTGCTTGTCGCCGCCCTTCTTGAACGACTCGTCCAGCTCCTTGAGCAGCTTGCGCTGGTGCTCGGTGAGCTTGACCGGCGTTTCCACCGCGATGTGGCAGTACAGGTCGCCCGGGTAGCTGCTGCGGATGCCCTTGATGCCCTTGCCGCGCAGGCGGAAGGTCTTGCCGTGCTGGGTGCCTTCGGGCAGTTCGATCTCGGCCTTGCCGCCCAGCGTGGGCACCTCGATGCTGCCGCCCAGCGCCGCGGTGGCCAGGCCGATGGGCACGGTGCAGTGCAGGTCGTCGCCGTCGCGCTCGAAGATCTCGTGCTGCTTGATCCGGATCTCGATGTACAGGTCGCCGGCCGGCCCGCCGTTGGTGCCCGGCTCGCCGTTGCCGGCCGAGCGGATGCGCATGCCTTCGTTGATGCCGGCGGGGATCTTCACCTCCAGCGTCTTCTGGCGCTTGATCTTGCCGGCGCCGTTGCAGGTGGTGCAGGGCTCGGGAATGATCTTGCCGCTGCCGTGGCAGTGCGGGCAGGTCTGCTGGATGCTGAAGAAGCCTTGGCGCAGGTGCACCGTGCCGCTGCCGTTGCAGCTGGTGCAGGTCTTGGGGCTGGTGCCGGGCTTGGCGCCCGAGCCCTTGCAGGTCTCGCAGGTGTCCCAGGTGGGAATGCGGATCTGCGTTTCCTTGCCGTTGGCCGCTTCTTCCAGCGTGATTTCCATCGCGTACGACAGGTCGCTGCCGCGATAGACCTGCTGGCCGCCGCCGCGGCGCTGGCCGCCACCACCCTGGGCGCCGAACAGGTCGCCGAAGATGTCGCCAAAGGCCTCGGCGAAGCCGCCAAAGCCTTCCTGGCCCGGGCCGCCGCGGCCCATGCCCATGTTCGGATCGACCCCCGCATGGCCGTACTGGTCGTAGGCCGCGCGCTTTTGCGGGTCGGAGAGCATCTCGTAGGCCTCCTTGGCCTCCTTGAACTGCTCTTCGGCCTTCTTGGCGTCCTCCCCCTGGTTGCGGTCGGGGTGGAACTTCATGGCCAGCTTGCGGTAGGCCTTCTTGATGACGTCGTCGTCGGCGTTCTTCGGAACGCCGAGCACGTCGTAGTAGTCGCGCTTAGTTGCCATTGAGGGTTGCCATCAAAAAACGGGCTCAATCAAGCGAGTAAGCCGCGCCGGGGCGGGGAGGCATGTTTCACGCCAACCCCGCGCCCGGACGCGGCGCAGTCAACGAACGTCGGGGGCGGACCGGGCAGGGCCGCCGCCGTCGTTCAGCACGTCACTTCTTCACTTCCTTGAAGTCGGCGTCGACCACGTTGTCGTCGTCGCCACGTGCTTCGCTCTTGGGGGCCGCGCCCTCGGTGGCACCCGCTGCGCCGGCCGCGCCGGCGGCAGCCGCCTGCGCATCGCCGTACATCTTCTCGCCCAGCTTCTGGCTGGCGGTCATCAGGGCCTCAGTCTTGGCGTCGATGTCGGCCTTGTCCTCACCCTTGAGCGACTCTTCCAGGTCCTTCAGCGCGGCTTCGATCTTTTCCTTCTCGGGCGCGTCCAGCTTGTCGCCATGCTCGCCCACGCTCTTCTTGACCGAGTGCACCAGCGCCTCGCCCTGGTTGCGGGCCTGCACCAGCTCCAGCTTCTTGGCGTCTTCGGCGGCGTTCAGCTCGGCGTCCTTGACCATCTTCTCGATCTCGGCCTCGGACAGGCCCGAGTTCGCCTTGATGGTGATCTTGTTTTCCTTGCCGGTGCCCTTGTCCTTGGCGCTCACGTGCAGGATGCCGTTGGCGTCGATGTCGAAGGTGACTTCCACCTGGGGCACGCCACGCGGGGCCGGCGGAATGCCTTCCAGGTTGAACTCGCCCAGGCTCTTGTTGCCCGAGGCCATCTCACGCTCGCCCTGGAACACCTTGATGGTCACGGCCGGCTGGTTGTCGTCGGCGGTCGAGAACACCTGGCTGAACTTGGTCGGGATCGTGGTGTTCTTCTTGATCATCTTGGTCATCACGCCGCCCAGGGTCTCGATGCCCAGGCTCAGCGGGGTGACGTCCAGCAGCAGCACGTCCTTGCGCTCACCGCCCAGCACCTGGCCTTGCACGGCGGCGCCCACGGCGACGGCTTCGTCGGGGTTGACGTCCTTGCGCGGCTCCTTGCCGAAGAACTCCTTGACCTTCTCCTGCACCTTGGGCATGCGGGTCATGCCGCCGACCAGGATCACGTCGTCGATGTCACCGACCTTGACGCCCGCGTCCTTGATGGCGGTGCGGCAGGGCTCGATGGTGCGCTCGATCAGCTCGTCGACCAGGCTTTCCAGCTTGGCGCGGGTGAGCTTGATGTTCAGGTGCTTCGGACCCGAGGCATCGGCCGTGATGTAGGGCAGGTTGATGTCGGTTTGCGACGAGTTCGACAGCTCGATCTTGGCCTTCTCGGCGGCTTCCTTCAGGCGCTGAAGGGCCAGCACGTCCTTGGTCAGGTCGACGCCTTGTTCCTTTTTGAACTCGGCAATGATGTAGTCGATGATGCGCTGGTCGAAGTCTTCGCCGCCCAGGAAGGTGTCGCCGTTGGTCGACAGCACTTCGAACTGCTTCTCGCCGTCGACGTCGGCGATCTCGATGATGGACACGTCGAAGGTGCCGCCACCCAGGTCGTACACCGCGATCTTGCGGTCGCCCTTGCCATGCTTGTCCAGGCCGAAGGCCAGGGCCGCGGCGGTGGGCTCGTTGATGATGCGCTTGACGTCCAG
>NZ_CAXFDV010000120.1:0-4996 GCF_964001545.1 uncultured Aquincola sp. | reverse complement strand
TCGTCACCCGCGCGGTGACGTCCGACTACGCGCTCACCGTCAAGGGCGCCACCGTCGGCATCCACGACCGGGTGGAGCTGTCGCTGGCGCGGCAGGACTTCGATGCCGGCGTCGTGGTGCCGGGCACCACGCTCAAGCTGGACATCGCGGGCATCAAGCTCAAGGCGGCGGGCGACGCCATCCTGGATGCCGACACCTGGCAGCCGCAGGTGGCCGTGGGCCTGTTCTACAAACACCTGGACCCGGGCAGCGCCGTCGGCGGCGTGCTGGATTCGGTGGGCGCGAGGCGCCATGGCGTGGAGGTGTATGCCAGCGCCACCAAGCTGCTGCTGGCCCAGGGCGTGCTGCTCAACGGCACGCTGCGCGCCACGCAGGCCAACCAGAACGGCCTGCTGGGCTTCGGCAGCACCGGCGACCGCCGCATGCGGCTGCAGCCCGAGTTGTCCATCGCCAAGCTGCTGCGCAAGGACCTGGCCATCGGCGCCGAATACCGCTTCAAGCCCGACCGGCTGGCCTTCGCAGGCCCGGCCTTCCGTGAGTCCGACTGGAAGGACGTGTTCGTCGCCTGGGCGCCCAACAAGCACCTGTCGGTCACGCTGGCCTGGGTGGACCTGGGCCAGATCGTCGGCCACGACCGCCAGCGCGGCGCCTACCTGTCTATACAAGCCGGCCTGTGATGAACGCTGCCAACGCCATGACCCTCACCTTCCACCGCGGCGCGCTCGCCCTGGCCCTGCTGCTGTCGCTGGCGGCAGCCACGCCGGCGGCCCACGCGCAGCCCGCGCCGACCGCCGAGCCGCTGGTGCCGGTGTTTGCACCCGACCCCGCCCTGCTGGCCGACTTCGGCGGCGTGGAAGGCGTGCGCAAGCTGTCCGCGCTGTTCGTCGACAACATGAAGGCCGACCCGCGCATCGCCCACTACTTCGAGAAGACCAAGCTGCCTGAGTTGAAGAAGCAGTTGGCCGACCACCTGTGCCAGGTGCTGGCCGGGCCCTGCGTGTACGAGGGCGACACGATGAAGGCCTCGCACGCCGACCTGAAGATCAGCAAGGCCGACAGCCTGGCGCAGGTGGAAGTGCTGCAGGCCACGATGGACAGCCTGGGCATTCCCTTCGGCAGCCAGAACCGCCTGCTGGCGAGGCTGGCGCCGATGTACCGTCAGATCATCACGCGCTGATCAGTCGCGGCGTGCCGCGCGCTGGCGCCGCGCCGCCCAGCCGGTGGCGCCCAGGCCCAGCAGCAGCAGGGCCGTGGTGGCGGGCTCGGGCACGGCGCTGACGCTCAGCCCTTCGTGGTACGACAGCGCCTGGTCCACCGTGGCCACGGCCGCGCCGTAGATGGGGCCGACGGCCGGGCCGGCGAACACGCCGTTGCTCCACAGATTCACCACCTTGCCGTCGCCGATGCGGAACATCAGGCCGTAGATGTCCAGCATGCCGCCGTAGGCGGGGTAGTCGCTGGCCGTCTGCGGTGCGCCGCCGGGCCAGAACAGGTTGTCATAGGACAAAAAGCCATTGCTCACCGGCGCCAGCCCCGAGGCCACCGCAAAGCGGCTGAAGTTGGCCGGTGCCAGCAGGTTGGTGGCGTCGGGCACGTTGAACGCCGTCTTCACCAGCCCCAGCACGGTGGCGTTGCTGATGCCGGCCGCGGCATCGCTGAAGCTGCCGCTGATGCCGGTGACCACGAACGCATCCGCGTACTTGGCATCGGTCTGCGGACCGTAGGTCAGGGTCAGGTTGGCCGTGACGCCGGGGCCGTTGACCGCCAGGTTGACGGTGGCCGCACGGGTAGCCAGGGGCATGGCCGCCACGACGAGCGCGACAAGGGCCAGGGACGGGGTGTACTTCATCGGGTGTCTCCTCCAACTGCGGGCGGCAGCATAGGCTGGCCGATCGCCGTTGGCGCCGGTCCCCCCTAGAACGAAGCGAGGCGCGACGACGGCGCCGCCGCGCGACGCGCCGCGGTCCCGTACGTGGTAGCAACCGCCGATCGGACACGCGGGTTTGACTGGCCCTTCACGCCAGGGGGTAGGCGTTGCCCCGAGGCGGGTCTGCCCCTAGGCTGGCGGCCGTTGTTGCTTCAAGGCCCGTTCGATGCAGTTCCCGGACACCTCCCGCTGGCGCCTTCGGCTGGCTTGTGGCGCGGTCAGCGCCCTTCTCGTGGCCAGCGCGCCGGCCCTGGCCGCCCTCCACGCCATCGGCGCCGACGACCAAGGCGTCGGGCGCCTTTTCACCGACCTGGACATGCCGGCCACCGCCGTGGCCCTGGGCGACGGCAGCCGGGCCTTCAACGGCGGGCTCACCTTCAGCGCCGCCGACGGCCGCTTCTACGCGATTGCCAACGACAGCTTCGGCCAGTCGGTGCTGACCTCGTTCAGCGCCAGCGACCCGGCCCAGCTGTCCACGCCCATCAGCCTGGGCAGCGGCTTCGTCGGCGGCCTGGCCGCGCAAGGCAACCGGCTCTACGCGGTGGGGCAGGACTTCACCGGCGCGGCATCGCTCTACCGCCTGGATGCCGGCGGCGCCAGCCTGGTAGGCGCGCTGGGCGGTGGCCTCTTTGGCGGCCTGACCTACAACCCGCGCAGCGGCCTGCTGTACGGCATCGCGGCCGACGACGTGGGTGTGCAGCGGCGGCTGGTGGCCATCGATGCGAACGCCGCCGGCGGCCCCACCACCACGGTGCTGTTCGATCTGGGCGATGGCTCGCGCGCCTTCCAGGGCGGCCTGGCCTGGGACGACGCCGACCGCCGCTTCGTGGCCATCGCCAACGACAGCAGCGGCGCTTCGCAGTTGGTGGCCTTCACGGCCAGCAGCGCGGCGTCCTTGACCGACCTGGCCACGCCGCTGGGCCCCGGCTACGTCAACGCCGGCTTGGCCTGGACGGCCGCACCCGTGCCCGAACCCGAAGCTGCCTGGCTGCTGCTGGCCGGGCTGGCCACGCTGGGCGGCCGCCAGGCCTGGCGACGCCGCGCTGCGCCGACTTCCGCTTGCTGAAATCATCCCTTCTGGAGTAACCCATGACCCTTCGTCAATGGCTGGCGCCCTGCGCCCTGCTGGTGCTGGCCAGCCTGGCCGCGCCGCATGCCAACGCCCAGTACGCCGCGCCGATGCGCGACGTCGAGAACCCCGACCGCTTCCCGTTCATGGCCAATGCCTCGGGCAGCCTGGAATCGCCCTTCGTCAACGGCTTCGTCCAGTTCGCCACACCGCTGGGGCGCCGCTACGTGATCGAGCAGGTGTCGCTGTCCTGCACCACGCCATCGGCCAGCGACCAGATCACCTCCGTCAGCCTGTCGACCCGGCTCAACCAGGGCAACATCTCCATCGGCTACAGCGCCCCGGTGCTGCAGATGTCGCGCCGCGGCGCGGCGCCTTTCGGCGGCTTCGTCTGGACCGGTCACGCGCTGGTGAAGATGGTGTCAGACCCCGACACCTTCAGCCCCGACGGTGGCAAGGCCATCAGCCTGAACATCTTCCACACCGAGTCCAACGTGACGGTGAGCTGCAACGGCTTCGTCGGCGGCCACACGGTGACGCCATGAGCCACCAGCGCCTGAACCGGCCCGCCTGGGCGCTGGCCGGCCTGCTGGCCGCGGGCCTGGTGCCTGCACAGGCCGCCGAGCCTGCGCTGAAGGCGGTGGACGCCGGCAACGGCCAGCGCCTGTGGGTGGAGGCCCGGCCCGCACCGGCCAACCCCAGCGCGCCGGTGGCCGACACGGTGTGGGTCAATGGCCAGGCCGTGCGCGTGCTGCGCGAGCCCGGCGCGGCTGCGCCCACCACCGCCGCTGCACCCGCGGCCACCTCGGCCGCCACGTCGGCCACCCGCAGCGCCACCCCGGCGCGCCCCAACGTGCCGGCCGGCGCCCAGGCGGTGCAGATGCCGGACGGCAGCAAGATGTGGGTGCTGCCCGAGCGGTGAACCCTAGGCGGCCGCCTGCGGCCGTTCGCGCAAGCGCTCCTGCACCGCGCCCAGCCCGGCCACGTCGCCCGGCACCGCCGAATGGCTGAGGTGGAAGGTGCCCTGCTGCCGTGGCGTGGCACCGGCGCGCGCCAGGGCTGCGGCCAGCGCACCGTGCGCCAGCGCATCGGCCAGCGACGGCTCGTCGTAGCCCGACAGCAGCAGCACCCAGTCGGCCGCCGCATCGCCCAGGCCGCGGATGCGCTGCTCGGTGGTCGGCCCGATGGGCGGCGCCTGGTGGCGCAGCAGGTGCGCGCCCACCAGACCCGGCAGGCCGGCCAGCAGCGGGCACAAGGTCTCCAGCTCGGAGGCCAGCGCCGGGCCGTTGGCCTCTTCCACCTGCAGCTGCAGCGTGAGCACCTGGTGGGCCAGCAGGCCACCGGCCGTGGCCATCACCTGGCACTGGCTGCGCACCATGTTGCGGTGGTGCGGCATCAGCCGGGTGGACCAGGGCGTGGGGGCGTTCAGCCGCGCCAGGTAGGCCGGGCTGGACAAGGTGTCGTGCCCCGCCAGCTCGTAGATCACGAAGAAGCGGTCGCCCGTCGCGCTGCGCCAGCGCGAGGCCCGCAGAAAGCCGGGCACACCCAGCCGTTCCGGAAAGTGCTCGTGGCTGTGCCAGTCCTCGAAGTCGGGCCGCACGTCGGGCGCCATGTCCCACCACATGGCCAGGGCGGCCGTGCCCAGCAAGCTCATGCGGCGCTCCTTACTTGGCGCCGCGCATGCGGGTCAGTTCGGCATTCACGTCCTTGACCACACCTTCGCCGATCTCGCGGCTGAACTTGTCGACCACCGGCTGCACCTTGGCGCGCCAGCGCAGCATCTCGGCTTCGCTCACTTCGTTGACCTGCATGGTCTTGCGCAGGCCGTCGATGGCCTGGGCTTCCTTCTGCTGGGTCAGGCGGCGCTCCTCGGCCTTGGCTTCAGCGGCTGCGTCGCGGATCACCTTGCGCTCGTCGGCCGACATGCCGTCCCAGGTCTTCTTGCTCATCATGAACGGCATGCCTGTATAGACATGTCGGGTGATGGACAGGAACTTCTG
>NZ_CAXFDV010000119.1:0-8202 GCF_964001545.1 uncultured Aquincola sp. | reverse complement strand
CGGTCCGAGTCCTTGTCGCGCGGCAGCACGGCCGAGATGGCGAGCGCCGCCGACGCGCCGCAGATGGCCACCGAGCCGCCCGAGAGGATGCCTTGCGCCCGGTTCATGCCCATCCAGCGCGCCAGCAGCAGGCCCATGGCCAGCGTGCTGAGCACACCGGCCACCACCACGCCGGCGGTGAACCAGCCCAGCCCGATGATCTGCGTGGCCGTGATGCGCGCGCCCAGCAGCCCGACGCCGAAGCGCAGCAGCGTGCGTGAACAGAACTCGATGCCCGGCTTGGTCTTCGCGTCCTGGCTGAGGTAGTGGAAGGCGACACCGAAGAAGAGGGCGTACAGCAACTGCGGCCCGCCCTGCAGCGTGGCCACGAAGGTGGCGGCCAGCGCCACCACGGCCGTGAGCGCGCTGCCCGGCAGCAGGCCCAGCCACGGTGACTTGAGCGCCCAGGCGGCGCCATCGGCCATGCGGTGGCGCACCGTCATGCCGGCCTCGACAGCAGGTGCACGTAGTCGTGCTGCGTGGTGTTGATGGTGGACAGCCGGTGCTCCACCGGCTTGTCGCCGAAGGTGAGGGCGGTGCGCAGCACCTGCATCACCGGCATGCCCTGCGGCACGCCCAGGATGCGCGCGGCATTGCGGTCGGCCGCCACCGCGCGGGCCCGTTCCTGCGCGCGGGTGACGGTGATGCCGAACTCGGTCTGGTACAGGTGGTAGATGGTGCTGGGCCTTTCTTTGAAGCGCTTTTCGGTCAGGCCCTTGAACAGCGGCGCCGGCAGCGTGAGCCGGTCGTGGATGACGGCGCGGCCCTGCAGCAGCAGCCGGTTGTCCACCTGGATGGCCGGATCGCCCGCCTTGATGCCCAGCACCGCGGCCACCTCGGGTTCGGCCCGCACACGCTCGAAGGCCACCAGCTCCACCTTGGGGGCTTCGCGCAGGCCGTCGCTGCGTTCCACATGGAAGAACTGGAACAGGAAGCGGTCGGTGTTGTGCATCGCCACGTAGGTGCCGCGGCCCTGGCGGCGCACCAGGATGTGCTCGGCCACCAGCTCGTCGACCGCATGGCGCAGCGTGCCGATGGACACGCCCAGCGCGGCCGACAGCTCGGCCTCGCTGGGCAAAGCGCCACCGGCGGGGTAGCGGCCGGCCTCGATGGCCTGCAGCAGCGATCGCTTGACCACGCGGTACAGCGGGGCGCCGGCAGCATCGGGCGCAATGGGTCGGAACGAAGGCGGGGCGGTATCGGCGGCAAGCGGCATTACGCGATTGTGGCGGTGGTTCGCGGCTTCATCCAAGTCATCTAAATGACCTGTTTGACAGTCGATCACCCGCGCTTCAACACTGCGACCCGTTGCAACCCGACAGCACAGGAGACAAGCACATGATTCACTTCGTACTGCACGACGCCAAGGACACCGTGGCCGTCGTGGTCGTCGAGGGCGTGAAGGCCGGCATGCAGCTCACCGGCTGGATCATGGACGAGGACAAAACGATCAGCGTCGATGCCAAGCAGGACATTCCCATCGGCCACAAGGTGGCGCTGCGTGACATGGCGCCCGGCGACACGGTGTGGAAGTACGGCATCGACATGGGCAAGGTGGTGGCGCCGATCAAGGCCGGCGAGCACGCGCATGTGCAGAACATCAAGACCAAGCGGTGGTGAGCCGCTGCGCCGCACAGCTTGACTAGACAACCCCATCTGGACACCACCATGAGCATCATTTCCAAGGACACCACCTTCCTGGGCTACCGCCGCGAGAACGGCCGCGTGGGCGTGCGCAACCACGTCGTCATCCTGCCGCTGGACGATCTGTCGAATGCCGCGGCCGAGGCCGTGGCCCACAACATCAAGGGCGCGCTGGCCATTCCGCACCCCTATGGCCGGCTGCAGTTCGGCGCCGACCTTGACCTGCACTTCCGCACGCTGATCGGCGCCGGCTGCAATCCCAACGTGGCCGCGGTGGTGGTCATC
Organism: uncultured Aquincola sp.; assembly: GCF_964001545.1. NCBI lineage: Bacteria > Pseudomonadati > Pseudomonadota > Betaproteobacteria > Burkholderiales > Sphaerotilaceae > Aquincola > uncultured Aquincola sp. The sequence goes on along the minus strand of NZ_CAXFDV010000119.1, from coordinate 6,234 downwards.
GGCATCGAAGACGGCTGGACCAAGAAGGTGGTGGACGGCATTGCCACCACGGGCAAGCCGGTGGTGGGCTTCGGCATCGAAGGCCATGGCGACCACGACACCATCCTGCGCGCCAGCAAGGCCGCGCGCGAGTTCGTGCAGTGGGCCAGCGAAAAGCAGCGCGAGGTGTGCCCCATCCATGAACTGTGGGTCAGCACCAAGTGCGGCGAGAGCGACACCACCAGCGGCTGCGGTGCCAACCCCACCGTGGGCAACGCCTTCGACAAGCTCTACGAGACCGGCAACACGCTGGTCTTCGGCGAGACCTCGGAGCTGACCGGCGGCGAGCGCATCGTGGCCGAGCGCTGCCGCACGCCCGAGGTGAAAGAGCGCTTCATGTTCATGTTCAACCGCTACCAGGACATGATCAACCGCCACAAGACCAGCGACCTGTCGGACAGCCAGCCCACCAAGGGCAACATCGCCGGCGGCCTGACCACCATCGAAGAAAAGGCGCTGGGCAACATCCAGAAGATCGGCAAGAAGTGCCTGGTGGACGGCGTGCTGGACAAGGCCGAAGTGCCCACCGGCCCCGGCCTGTGGTTCATGGATTCGTCCAGCGCCGCGGCCGAGATGGTGACGCTGTGCGCCGCCTCGGGCTATGCGGTGCACTTCTTCCCCACCGGGCAGGGCAACGTCATCGGCAACCCCATCCTGCCGGTCATCAAGATCTGCGCCAATCCGCGTACCGTGCGGCTGATGAGCGAGCACATCGACGTCGACACCTCGGGCCTGCTGCAGCGTGACATCAACCTTGACCAGGCCGGCGACCAGCTGCTGGACTGCATGCTGCGCACCGCCAACGGCCGCCTGACCGCCGCCGAGGCGCTGGGCCACCGCGAGTTCGTGATGACCCGCCTGTACGAGAGCGCGTGATGGCAAGAGTGGTCATCACCGAGTTCATGGACACGCCGGCCGTGGACCGGCTGCGGGCGGCGCACGACGTGCTGTACGACCCGCAGCTGGTGGACGACCCGGTGCGCCTGCATGCCGAGGCGGCGGGCGCCGACGTGCTGATCGTGCGCAACCGCACCCAGGTGCGTGGCGAACTGCTGGCCGCGCTGCAGCGCTGCCGCGTGGTGGGCCGGCTGGGTGTGGGCCTGGACAACATCGACGTGGCGGGTTGCGAGGCCCGCAGCATGCAGGTGATCCCGGCCACCGGCGCCAACGCGGCCAGCGTGGCCGAGTACGTGATCGGCACCGCGATGCTGCTGCTGCGTGGCGCCTACCAGTCCACCGCCGAGGTGGCGACCGGCCGCTGGCCGCGCAATGCGCTGTCCAACGGTCGTGAGCTGGGCGGCAAGACGCTGGGCTTGATCGGCTTCGGGGCCATCGGCCAGCTCACCGCACGGCTGGCGCGCGGCCTGGGCATGCAGGTGATGGCCTTCGACGCGATGATGGCCGCGGACCATCCGGCTTATGCGGCGGCGGGCGTGCAGTGCGTGGCGCTGGACACGCTGATCAGCCAGGCCGATGTGGTGAGCCTGCATGTGCCGCTGGTCGAGGGCACGCGTGGGTTGCTGAATGCGCAGCGCATCGGCGCCATGAAGGCTGGCGCGGTGCTGGTGAACACCGCCCGCGGCGGCATCGTCGATGAAGTGGCGGTGGCCGAGGCCCTGCGCCAGGGCCGGCTGGGCGGCGCGGCGCTGGACGTGTTCGATGCCGAGCCGCTGAAGCAGGCGCCGCACTTCGAGGGCTGCCCGAACCTGGTGTTGACGCCGCACATTGCGGGCGTGACCACCGAGTCGAACGAACGGGTGAGCAGCCTGATCGCCGACAAGGTGCTGCAAGCCCTGGCGGAGGCCCGCTGATGGCCCGCCTGAGCTTGCCCCAGGCGCGTGAGGCCGTGGCCGCGGCGCTGCGCCAGGCCGGGGCCGACGACACCATGGCCGAGGCCACCGCCCGCGCACTGGTGCTGGCCGAGGCGCAGGGCCTGGGCTCGCACGGCCTGAGCCGTGTGGGCCAGTACACCAAGCACCTGCGCAATGGCCGCGTCAACGGCCGCGCGCAGCCGAAAGTGCACAGCCCCAAGCCCGCCGCGCTGGTGGTGGATGCCGATGAAGGCCTGGCCTTCGCGGCCTGCGAACTGGCGGTGCAGCAGGCGGTGCAGCGGGCGCGTGAACAAGGCATCGCCATCGCCGGCGTGGCCAACAGCCACCACTGCGGCGTGGTGGTCGACCACCTGCGCCCGGCCGCCGCGGCGGGCCTGGTGGCGCTGGGCTTTGCCAACTCGCCAGCGGCCATGCCGGCCGCGGGCGGGCGCCATCCCATTTTCGGCACCAACCCGGTGGCAGCGGTGTTCCCGCGGCGCGGGGCCGATCCGCTGCTCATCGACCTCAGCCTGAGCGAAGTGGCCCGCGGCAAGGTGATGGTGGCGGCCCAGGCCGGCCGGCCCATCCCCGAAGGCTGGGCGCTGGATGCACAGGGCAGGCCCACCACCGATGCCAAGGCCGCGCTGGAAGGCTCCATGCTGCCCATGGGCGCCGCCACCAGCCCCAAGGGCGCGATGCTGGCCCTGGTGGTGGAGCTGCTGGTCACCGCGCTCATCGGCGCGCAGTTCGGCTTCGAGGCTTCGAGCTTTTTCGTCGACGAAGGCAACCGGCCGCGCATCGGCCAGGCCTTCATCGTCATCGATCCTGGCGCGCTGGCGGGTGCCGACCACTACCTCGACCGCATCGAGGTGCTGGTGGCCGAGATGCTGCGCGACGAGGGCGTGCGCCTGCCGGGCGCACGGCGTGAGCAGCTTCGGCGCCAGGCCGAAGCGCAAGGACTGGAGGTGCCGGACGCGCTGCTTGCGCAGTGGTCACCGAGCAGCGGCTGACGGGCCGCATTCACCGTCGCGCCTTCATACATCAACAACGGAGACAAAGGCATGCAACGACGACACCTGATGCGGCTGCTGGCCGCGGCGGCCAGCGCGGCCACCTTGCCGGCGGCGGTCCACGCCCAGCCGGGCGCAGCCGACTATCCCAAACCCGGCGCCACGCTGCGCTACGTGGTTCCTTTCCCGCCCGGCGGGCTCACCGACATGATGGCCCGCAGCGTGGGCCAGCAGCTGGGCGAACGCTGGAAGGTCAGCGTGGTGATCGACAACAAGCCCGGTGGCGGCGGGCAGATCGGCGCCGATGCGGTGGCCAAGGCGCCGGCCGATGGCAACACCTTGCTGGCCATCACGCTGACCCATGCGGCCAACGTCACGCTGTTTCCGAAGGCGGCGTTCGACTTCCGCAAGGACCTGAAGCCGGTGGCCCTGCTGGCCGGCAGCCCGATGCTGGTGGTGGTGCCGGCCAACAGCCCGATCAAGGACTTGAAGGACCTGGCGGCGCAGGCCAGGCAGCGGGCGCTGAACGCCGGCTCCAGCGGCAACGGCACGCCGCCGCACCTGACGCTGGCGCTCTTCAACGACCTCAACAAGACCAGCATCCAGCACGTGCCCTACAAGGGCGGCGCGCCGTCGATGACCGACCTGATCGGCGGCCAGCTCGACGTGATCTTCTCCAACTTCCCAGAGTCCATCGCGCATGTGAAGGCGGGCAAGCTGCGGGCATTGGCCGTGACCACTGAAGCCCGCCACCCCGCGGTGCCCGACGTGCCCACCACTGCCGAAGCCGGCCTGCCCGGCCTGCTGGTGGAAAACTGGACCGCGGTGATGGTGCCGGCCGGCGTGCCCGATGCGCTGGTGCAGAAGCTGGGCAACGAGGTGGTGGCCATCGTCAAGCAGCCCGACATGGAGCAGCGCGCGGTGCAGCAGGGCTTTCGCGTGGATGCGCGCGGGCCCGAGGCCTTCAAGACCTTCCTCGAGGGTGAGGTGACGCGCTGGGCCGGGGTGATCCAGAAGGCGGGGATCCGGCCCGACTAAGCCTTGCTGCGCACCAGGGCCGCCGGCAGCTTGAGCACGCCGGTGGCCAGGCTGGTGCCCAGCAAGATCACCGCGCAGCCCACCACCATGGCGCCGGTGATCGGCTCGCCCAGGAACAGCGCGCCCCACAGCACCGCGAAGGCCGGGATCAGGAAGGTCACGGTGATGGCGTTGGCCGGCCCCACGTTGGCGATGAGGCGGAAGAACAGCACATAGGCCACGCCGGTGCACAGCACCGCCAGCATCAGCGCCGCGGCCCAGTGCGGCGCGCTGGGCGTTTGCGCGGGCCAGAACCAGTAGGCCGGCAATGCCAGCACCAGCGTGGCGCTGAACTGGCTGCCCGCCGCCACCGCCATCGGCGGCACGCCGGTGAGCCAGCGCTTGGTGAAGCTGGCCGACAGCCCGTAGAAAAACGCCGCCAGCATGCAGGCGCCGATGGCCGAGGCCGCGCTCACGCCGTGGTCGCCGGGCTTGAAGCTGGCCTTGTCCCAGGCCAGCCAGGCCACGCCGGCAAAGCCGATGACCAACCCCAGCACGCGTGAGGCAGACAGCCGGTCCTTCAACCACAGCCAGGCGATCACCGCGCCCCACAGCGGCGTGGTGGCATTGAAGATGGACGACAAGCCGGCATTGATGGCCAGCGCCGCGTAGCTGAACAGCAGAAAGGGCAGGGCGCTGTTCATCACGCCCACCACCATCAGCGGCTTCCAGTGCGCACGCAGCGCCGGCCACTCGCGCCGCCACAGCAGCAGCGGCAGCAGAAAGCACGCGGCACCGGTGACGCGCACTGCCGCCAGCGCCACCGGCCCGAAGGCCGCCGCGCCCATGCGCATGAACAAGAAGGCCGCGCCCCACAGCGCGGCCAGCATCACCAGGTCGATACCGTCACGTGCCTTCATGCGGGCACCGCCACGCCTTCCAGCTGCAGCAGCGCGCGCTTGCGCGGCAGGCCGCCGGCATAACCGGTGAGGCCGCCGCTGCGGCCGATCACGCGGTGGCAGGGCACGATCACGCTCACCGGGTTGCGGCCGATGGCCGCACCCGCGGCCCGCACCGCGGCGGGCGCGCCGGCCTGCGCCGCGATCTCGGCATAGGTGGCGGTGCGGCCCGGCGCGATCTGGAGCAGCGCCTTCCACACCGCGCGCTGGAAGGGCGTGCCCAGCAGGTCCAGCGGCACGCTGAAGGGCGCATGGGCGGCGGCCGACCAGTAAGCCTCCAGCTCCTGCCGGGCCTGCGCGATGAAGCGCTGGCCGTCGTCCACGGGCACGTCCAGCAGGCCGGGGTGGTGGGCCTGGTCGTCGAACCACAGGCCGGCCAGGCCCTGGTCGGTGGCGGCCACGGTGAGCGGGCCCAGGGGCGTGGCCAGCCGCGATTGCGCGGTCAGGCGAGGAAGTCGAGCGTGGGTCATTGGGGTTCTCCAGCGGGCGCTATAGCCGCTCTGGGGGTGGGCGGTTCTTGCCAGAGGCGCATCACGGCATAGCCGCGCCAGGGTCGCCAGGCTTCGGCCTGCGCCAGCACGGCCTTGGCATCGCGGGTGCCCAGCGCATTGAGCAAGCCGATGTCGGTGGCCGGAAAGGCGTCGGGCCAGGCCAGCACACGCAGCGCCACCAGCTGCGCGGTCCAGTCGCCGATGCCGGGCAGGGCACGCAGCGCGTCCAGCGTGGCAGCCAGCGGCGCGCCGCGGTGCAGCGTGATGCGGCCGGCATGCACTTCGGCGGCCAGCGCCTGCAGCGCCCGCACCCGCTGGCGCACGATGCCCAGCTGGCCCAGTTCGGCGGGGTCGGCCTCGGCGATGGCCTGCGCGCTGGGCGCCAGGCGGGTAAGGCTTTCAAACGGCGTGGCGATCGGCTCGCCATAGCGCTCGGTCACGCGGCGCGCCAGCGTGCGCGCGGCGGCCACGGTGACCTGCTGGCCCAGCACCACGCGCATCGCGGTCTCGAAGCCGTCGAAGCTGCCCGCCAGCCGGATGCCGGGCACCGGCGGCAGCGCCAGCGCGGCCAGCACCGGGTCGATCTGCGCCGGGTCGGCGTCCAGGTCCAGCGCCTGCCGCACCCGCTGCAGCAAAGTGCCGATGGCCGGTACCAGCGTGGGCGCCAGGCTCAGCTGCACCTCGTGCCGCTCAGGGCGGTAGCGCAGGCTGATCCAGCCCTGCAGCCGGCTGCCGCCGTGCGGCAGCGCCAGCGTGCGCCGCAGCGTCAGCGCTGGCACGTCCACCGCCTCCACACCCGGCACCGCGCGCTGCGCGAAGAAGGCCAGCATGCCTGCCACGTCGTAGGGCGGGCGGTAAGCCAGCTTGAGCACGATGCCGGCTGCTTCAGGCGCCGCATCGCCCCGCT
>NZ_CAXFDV010000118.1:0-6168 GCF_964001545.1 uncultured Aquincola sp. | reverse complement strand
TGTTGGTGGTGAAGGCGTCGTGCCACACGATGGCCGAGGCTTCGTCCGCATCGGGCTGCAGCACCAGCGGGTCGAAGGTCACGCTGCCGGGCAGGTAGTCCAGCGCCAGGTTCAGGCCCGCGCTGGCGCGTATCAGGTCCTGGATCTCGGGGTCGGGCTCGGTGCGGGCCATCTCGGGGTCGAGCTGCACGAACACGATCTCGGGCACCCGCAGGCCCAGCGCGCGCGCCAGCTCGCCGGCCACCAGCTCGGCGATCAGCGCCCGCGGGCCCTGGCCGGCGCCGCGGAACTTGAGCACGTACAGGCCCTGGTCGCAGCCTTCCACCAGCGCGGGCAGCGAGCCGCCTTCGCGCAGCGGCGTGACGTAGCGGGTGGCCGCGACGGTGCGGATGCCGGAGGTGGTGGGGTTCGTGTTCATGCGTTCCTGAACTGCATCGCATGCAGGCGGGCGTACAAGCCGCCGCGGGCCAGCAACTCGGCATGCGTGCCTTGCTCCACCACGCGGCCCTGCTCCATGGCCACCACTCGGTCGGCATGCTCGATGGTGGACAGCCGGTGCGCAATGACCAGCGTGGTGCGGCCTTGCATCAAGCGCTCCAGCGCCTGCTGCACGGCGCGTTCGCTCTCGCTGTCGAGGGCGGAGGTGGCTTCGTCCAGGATCAGGATGGGCGCGTTCTTGTAGATCGCGCGGGCGATGGCCACCCGCTGGCGCTGGCCGCCCGAGAGCTGGCTGCCGTTGTGGCCGATCACGGTGTGGATGCCCAGCGGCAGCCGCTCGACGAAGCCCTGCAGGTTGGCATCGCGCAGCGCGGCCTGCACGCGGGCTTCGTCCATCTCGTCGCCCAGCGCCACGTTGGCGGCCAGGGTGTCGTTGAACAGCACCACGTCCTGGCTGACCAGCGCGAACTGGCGTCGCAATGTTTCCATGCGCCAGTCCTGCAGCGGTACGCCATCCAGCGTGATCACGCCGCCGGTGGGCTCCACGAAGCGCGGCAGCAGGTGCACCAGCGAAGACTTGCCGGCGCCCGAAGGACCCACCAGCGCCACGGTTTCGCCGGCGCGCACGCTCAGGCTCACATCGTCCAGCGCCGGCGCCTGGTCGGGCCGGTAGCGCAGGCTCACCTGCTGCAGCACCAGCTCGCCGCGGCTGCGGCCTTCGGGCGCGTGGCTGCCGCCGGTCTCGGGCGCCACGTTCTCCACCAGTTCGATGCCGCGCTCGAGCGCGGCCAGGCCACGGGTCAGGGGCGCGGCCACATCGGCCAGATGCTTCATCGGCGAGGTGAGCATCAGCATCGCGGTGACGAAAGCGACGAAGTCGCCCACGCTGGCACTGTCGCCGCTGCGGGCCTGCCACAGCGCCAGCGCGATCACCGCCGACAAGGCCAACGCCGCCAGCAGCTGCGTGATGGGCGAGACGATGGCACCGGCCGCGGCCGACTTCATCACCAGCCGGCCCAGGCGCCGGCCCTGCTCCTTGAAGCGCGGCATCTGCGCGCGGCCCGCGCCATGCAGCCGCACGATGCGCCAGGCCAGCACGTTTTCTTCCACCACGTAGGCCAGGTCGTCGGTGGCGTTCTGGCCCAGCACCGCCAGCTTCTGCAGCCGGCGTGAGACCAGGCGCATCACGCCCGCCACGGCCGGCGCCATCACCACCACGAAGAGCGTGAGGTGCCAGTTCAGCCACAGCAGGTAGCCGAACAGCGCCACCACGGTCAGCGAGTCGCGCACCAGGGTGAGCAGGGCACTCACCAGCTGACCCGCGCCTTGCTGCACTTCGTACACCACGGTGTTGGTCAGGCCGCTGGCGGTGTGGGTGCCGAAGAGGGCGGGTGAGGCATCGAGCAGGCGCCCGAACATGGCTTCGCGCAGGTTCAGCACCGCGCCGTTGGCGGCCCAGGACAGGCCGTACTGGGCCACGAACGAAGCGGCGCCGCGCACGATGTACAGGCCGACGATGGCCAGCGGCACCAGCCACAGCGAGAAGGCCGCCGCCCCGGCGAAACCCTTGTCCAACAAGGGCTTCAGCAGGGCCGGAATCATCGGCTCGGTGGCGGCGCTGATGGCCGCGGCCATCATGGCAAGCACGATGCCCGGACGGCTCGGTCGAAAGTAGGGCGCCACGCGCCCCAGGCGTTGCAGCAAGGTCGGCATCGGGGGCGATTATCAGCGCCGGTGCCTACAATCCCGGGCATCAAGGCCAGCCTATTCCACTGAGTGAACCGATTGCCGCCTTGCGGGTCCATCCCCGCCATGACCCGTCGTAGAACCCTTCTGGGCGCACTGGGCGCCTCCTTCTCGCTGCCCACGCTGGCGCAGTTCCGTGTCGAGATCAGCGGCGTCGGCGGCACGCAGCTGCCGGTGGCCATCGCCGGTTTCCGCGACGAGGACCGCTCCGGCCAGTCCATCTCGGCCATCGTGCGCGCCGACCTGGAACGCAGCGGCCGCTTCCGCAACATCGATGCGCCCGGCGCGCTCGACGAGACCTCGGCCCCGGCCATTGCCGACTGGCGGGGCCGCGGCGCCGATGCGCTGCTGGTGGGCTCGGTCACGCGCCTGGCCGATGGCCGCTTCGACGTGCGCTACAAGCTGTGGGACACGGTCAAGGGCACCGACCTGGGCGGCCAGAGCCTGCCCGTGGTGGCCGGCGACCTGCGACTGGCCGCGCACCGCATCGCCGATGCGGTGTACGAAAAGCTCACCGGCGAGCGCGGCGTGTTCTCCACCCGCATCGCCTATGTCACCCGCAGCGCCAACCGCTACAGCCTGCGCGTGACCGACGCCGACGGCGAAGGCGGTCAGGTGGCCCTGGCCAGCCCCGAGCCCATCATCTCGCCCGCCTGGTCGCCCGACGGCCGCGAGCTGGCCTACGTCTCGTTCGAGACGCGCAAGGCGGTGGTGTGGGTGCAGGATGTGTCTTCGGGCCAGCGCCGGCAGATCGCCAACTTCCGCGGCAGCAACAGCGCACCGGCCTGGTCGCCCGATGGCTCGCAGCTGGCGGTCACGCTGTCGCGTGATGGCGGCTCGCAGCTGTTCTTGATGGGCCGTGACGGCAGCAACCTGCGCCGCATCACCAACACCATGGCCATCGACACCGAGCCGGCGTTTTCACCCGACGGCCGCACGCTGTACTTCGTCAGCGACCGTGGCGGCAGCCCGCAGGTATACAAAATGCCAGTCGGCGGCGGAGGCGCAGAACGCGTGAGCTTCACCGGCAACTACAACATCAGCCCGGCCATCAGCCCCGATGGCCGCAGCATGGCCTGGGTCACCCGCCAGGGCGGCAGCTTCCGCCTGGTGGTGGCCGATGCTGCCGGCGGCAACGCGCAGACCATCACCGACACCACGGCCGACGAAAGCCCGAGCTTTGCGCCCAACGGCCGCCTGATCATCTTCGCCACCCGCGCCGGTGGCCGCGACGTGCTGATGACCACCACGCTGGACGGCAAGATCAAGGCGCGCCTGCTGTCCTCCGGCATGGACGTGCGTGAGCCCGTGTGGGGCCCGTTCGGCCGCTGACCCTTTCCTGTCTTTCCAACCCCCCGTCCCACCTCGCACCCTCAAAGGAAGCACCATGACTTCTCTGCGTATCACCCTCAGCGCTCTGGCGGCTGCTGCCGTGTTGGCCGGTTGCGGCTCCAACGTCAAGCTCGACGAGAACGCGGGCAATGCCCCGGTCGAATCGCGCAACCCGGCCGGCAATGCCGGTGGTGCCACCGGCGGTGCCGGCCAGTCGGGCGTGGCCACGGTGGACCTGGGTGCCTCGCGCAACAACGCCGGCAGCAACCTGCCGCGCGTCGTGTACTTCGACTTCGACAGCTTCAGCGTCAAGGACGAATACCGCAACGTCATCGAGGTGAACGCCAAGGCCCTGACCGCCGATCGCAACAAGCGCGTGGCCGTGGAAGGTCACACCGACGAGCGCGGTGGCAGCGAATACAACCTGGCCCTGGGCCAGAAGCGCGCCGAAGCCGTGGCCCGTGCGCTGACGCTGCTGGGCGCCAATGCCGCGCAGGTGGAAGCCACCAGCTTCGGCAAGGAACGTCCGGCGGTGCAGGGCAGCGACGAAGCCGCCTACGCGCAGAACCGCCGCGCCGAGATCAAGGACAAGTGAGATGCGCCGCACGCTGATCGCGGCGGCATTGGCGGCGCTGGCCCTCAGCGCCAACGCCGCCTTGTTCGAGGACGAAGACGCGCGCCGCGCCATCCTGGACCTGCGCACCAAGCAGACCGCCACGGACGACCAGCTCAAGGCCGCGCTGACCCGCCAGGCCGAGACCAACGAGCAGATGCGCCGCAGCCTGCTCGACCTCAATGCCCAGCTCGAAGCCCTGCGCAGCGACAACGCGCGCCTGCGCGGCGAGAAGGAGCAGCTGCAGCGCGACGTGGCCGAGCTGCAGCGCCAGCAGAAGGACATCGCGCAGGGCGTGGACGAGCGCATGCGCAAGCTCGAGCCGCAGAAGGTGAACGTGGACGGCAAGGAGTTCATGGCCGACCCGGAAGAAACGCGCCAGTACGACGCCGCCATCAAGGTGCTGCGCAGCGGCGACTTCGCCGGTGCGGCCAGCGCGCTGGGCAACTTCGTGCGGGCCTTCCCGTCCAGCGGCTATGCCGACAGCGCCCGCTTCTGGCTGGCCAATGCCCAGTATGGCAAGCGCGACTACAAGGAGGCCATCGCCGGCTTCCGCAGCTTCCTGCAGGCCGCGCCCACGCACCCCAAAGCGCCTGAGGCGCTGCTGGCCATGGCCAACACCCAGGTCGAGATGAAGGACAGCAAGGCCGCCCGCGCCACGCTGAACGAGCTGCTCAAGACCTACCCGCAGTCCGAAGCCGCGGTCGCGGCCAAGGACCGGCTGGCCTCGCTGCGTTAAGCCGCCGGCATGCAGGCCGACGATGCCGACCTGGAACGCCGCTTCGGTGGCCTGCGGCGCCTGTATGGCGACGCCGGCTACGCGCGCGTGCGTGGCGCCCGCGTGGCCGTGGTCGGCCTGGGTGGCGTCGGCTCCTGGGCGGCCGAAGCGCTGGCCCGCAGCGGCGTGGCCACGCTGGTGTTGATCGACCTGGACCACGTGAGCGAGTCCAACGTCAACCGGCAGATCCAGGCGCTGGGCAGCACGCTGGGCATGTCGAAGGCCGAAGCCTTGAAGGCCCGCATCGCCGACATCCACCCCGACTGCGAAGTCATCTGCATTGAAGAGTTCGTGGAGCCCGCCAACTGGCCGGCTTTGCTGCCGGTGCCGGTGCAGGCCTTGATCGACTGCTGCGACCAGGTACGTGCCAAGGCGGTGTTGGCCGAGTGGGCGCTGCGTGAGCAGCTGCCCTTGGTCACAGTGGGCGCTGCCGGTGGCAAGCAGCTGGCGCAGAAGGTGGAAGTTGATGATTTGGCCGCCACTACGCATGACCCCCTGCTGGCCTCGCTGCGGCAACGGCTGCGCAAGGCCGGCGCTGCGCCGCGCCAGGGTGGGGCCATCGGCGTGCGCTGCGTGTTCTCGCGCGAGCCGGTGCGTGCGCCCGATGGGGCGTGCGACATCGACGGCACGCTCAATTGCCACGGCTATGGATCGACCGTCACGGTCACGGCCACCTTCGGCCTGGTGGCGGCTGGTGAAACGATTCAGCAGCTGATTTCTCAAAAACAGCTTGTCAAAGCCGAAACGCATGCTATAGTGCGTGGCTCTGCAGACGAGTTCATTACTCAGTTGGGTTGTTAGCTCAGTCGGTAGAGCAGCGGACTTTTAATCCGTTGGTCACAGGTTCAAGTCCTGTACAACCCACCAGTTCGCTGAGTCAGGAATTGGAACAGATCAGGGGCTCTTAGCTCAGTTGGTAGAGCAGCGGACTCTTAATCCGTTGGTCGAGTGTTCGAGTCACTCAGGGCCCACCAAATCTCGAAAGAAAAAGGCTTGCACGACAGTGCAGGCCTTTTTTCATTGGGTCCGGCGGTAGCCCGTCAAGCAGACTTCACCATCTGCAGGATCTGTCCCGCGTCCAGCGTGCGGGCCTTGTCCTGGATCTGCGGCAGGTACTGCTGCTGCAGGTCCTTGGCCGGCCCCAGCAGCGACTGGAAGGTCTGCTGCAGCACCGCGGTGTTCATCTGTCGGCCGCCGCCGTAGTAGCGCTTGGCCAGTTGCCCCAGCGCATAGGTGCTGGCGAACGAAAACGCAATGCCGG
>NZ_CAXFDV010000117.1:0-2285 GCF_964001545.1 uncultured Aquincola sp. | reverse complement strand
GTCCAGGCTGTGGCCGCCATCGGCCTCACGCACATGCAGGTGCAGCATGGCGGCGCCGGCCTGCAGGCAGCGCTGGGCCTCCTGCGCCAGCTGCTCGGGCGTTTGCGGCACGTGGGGGTATTCAGTGCGCCGCTTGTAGGCGCCGTTGGGCGCCACGGTCAGGATCAACGGGTCGGTCATCGGGTGGCTCATGCTTGGCCTTGCGTGTCATTCACCGGCGGCAGCGGCGGCAGGTCGTCGGCCAGCAGGGCCAGGCCGCGCTGCAGCGCCGCGTCGTAGCGGGCGCGCTCGGCGCTGCGCTGCGGCTCGGGCCAAGGCTGGAAGCCTTCGCCGGCCTTCATGCCGATGCGGCCGGCGGCCACGTGCTCACGCAGCACGCGGGCGGGCGTGGCGCTGTTGCACAGGCTTTCGTAGATGGTGGCGGCGGCGGCGCAGTGCACGTCCAGCCCGGCATGGTCACGCTGCAGCACCGGCCCCGCCGCCAGAAAGCGAAAGCCGAAGCCGAAGCGCACCGCGGCGTCCACGTCTTCGGGCGTGGCAATGCCCTGGTCGATCATCGAAAAGGCCTCACGCGCCAAGGCATGCTGCAGCCGGTTGGCCAAGAAGCCCGGCAAATCTTTGCGCACCAGCACCGGCACGCTGCCGCACTGGCGCATCAAATCGGCCAGCCGCTCAGCCGCCTGCAGCTCGCTGCCCTCGCCCATCACCACCTCCACCAGCGGCACGCGGTGCGCCGGCATGAAGAAGTGCAGGCCCAACAGGCGGCCTTGCCCGGCCAGCCCCGCGCCGATGCGGCTGATGGGAATGCCCGAGCTGTTGCTGGCCAGCACCGCCGCGGCCGGCGCCAGCGCCACCAGCTCGGCGAACACCTGCTGCTTGATGGCCAGCTGCTCGGGCACGCACTCCACCACCAGTTGCTGGTCGGGCCAGTGCACCTCGGCCAGCGTGGTGACGGTGCGCAGCCGGCCGGCCCAGGCGGCGCGGTCCAGCGCGGCCAGCTCGGCGGTCACATGCTCGGCCAGGCGGCCATGGCGGCTGGCGTCACGCTCCACCAGCGTGACGGTGCAGCCGCCGCGGGCCAGCACCACGGCCACGTCGGCGCCCATGGTGCCGCCGCCCACCACGACGGCGTGGCTGCGGGTGCTGGGCTGGGGCAGGTAGTTCAAGGCGTCGTCTCCACGGTACTGGGTGTGCGGCAGTCTAGGAACCGGGCGTTGATCGGTCCAACTGCGAATTCGTATAAATTGATCGGCGATGTTGATCAATCAAAGCTGGACCCTGCGTGAGCTGGACGCCTTCCTGGTGCTGGCCGAAACCCTGAACTTCCGCCGCACCGCAGCCCGGGTGCACCTGTCGCAGCCGGCGGTCTCCAGCCTGATCACGCGTTTGGAAACCGCCTTCGGCGCACGCCTGTTCGAGCGCAGCACCCGCGCCGTGCACCTGACCGATGCCGGCCAGGCGCTGCTGGGTCCGGCGCGCCTGCTGCGCCAGCAAGCCCAGGCCGCGGCCGCCGCGGTGCGCGACGTGGTGGAGCTGCGCAGCGGCCAGGTGCGCATGGCCGCCCTGCCCTCATTGGCCGCCACGGTGATGCCGCGGGTGATGGCCACGCTGGCGGTGCAGCACCCCGGGCTGCGGCTGGACCTGCTGGACACGCTGTCGGGCCCGGCCTTCGACCTGGTGCGCGCTGGCGAGGCGGACTTTGCACTCACTGCCGCCAACCCGGCTTATGCCGACCTGAGCTACACCCAGCTGGCGGCCGACCGCTTCGTGCTGCTGCTGCCGGCCGGGCATGCACTGGCGCAGGCGCCCGATGCGCCGTTGGCCTGGGCTCAGACGGTGGAGCTGCCGCACATCTCGATGCCCGCGCCCACCAGCGTGCGCCAGTACGCCGATGCAGCGCTGCTGCAGCTGGGCCGCCGCTTCGAGCCGCGCTACGAGGTGGAACACCTGGCCACCATCAATGCCATGGTGGCCGCCGGCCTGGGCGTGGCCGCGCTGCCCGAGCTGGCGGCGCTGGTGGCCCGCGGGCCGCAGGTGGTGCAGCGCCCGCTCACCGGCCCCGAGGTGCTGCGCCCCATCGGCCTGGTGACGCGTGAAGGCCGCAGCCTGTCGGCCGCCGCGCAGGCGGTGGTGGACCTGCTGCCCGGTGAGCTGGCGCGGCTGCTGGCCAACCCTGCGCCGCTACCATCCCAAGCATGAACACCGCAGTACCGACCATCCGTGTTCTGACCGTCGACGACCACCCCCTGCTGCGCGAAGGCATCGGCGCGGTGGTGGGCCGCCAG
>NZ_CAXFDV010000116.1:0-5248 GCF_964001545.1 uncultured Aquincola sp. | reverse complement strand
CTGCAGAGGGCAGCGGCGGCGTCTGGGGCGTCGGCAGGCTGGCTGCGGCAGGCAGCGTGGCATCGTCAAAGGGCAGCAGCCGCAGGGCGGGCGTGGCAGCGGGCGAGGTGGGGGCGTCGGCAGGCGGCTGGATCAAGGCGGTCATGCCGGCCGGGGGGCAACGTGCGTGCCGCGGCACCGGTGGCCTGGCGTCGTGGTCGCGGTGCATGCTGCGCGACCGCGACGTCACATCCCCCTAGTTCGTCGTCAGAGCTGTCCGGCAGCGGTCGCAATTTCTTGTTGCAATTGCGCCAGGCGTGCGCGCCGCTCAACAGGAGGAGCCCCCTTGTCGCATGTCTCCGCGCAGGACCGGCCGGTCCCCGCAGCATCAACACCTCCCGCGTCTTCCAACCTCACGCAGTGCGTCGAAAGCCTCTATGACGCCGTGGGGGACGACCAGCGCTTCCGCTCGGCGCTGGGCGGCTTTTGCGCGCACTTCGACGCGGCGGGCGCCATCTACCTGCTGCCGCCCAGTGAGCAGGGCGCCGACACGGTGGCCACCGAGGTGGTGCCGCCTGCCTTGCTCACCGAGTACCAGAGCCACTTCTTCGCGCACGACAGCTGGCGTCTGGCCGGGCAGGCGCAAGGCCTGGTGGTGCCCGGCTTCGTCGCACGCGGCTGCGACCTGGTCGACCCCGAGGTGCTGCGGCTGTCTTACTTCTGGCGCGAGTTCCTGGTGCCTTGCCAGACCAAGGACGTGCTCACCGGCGTGATTCCGCCGCCCGAGCCGGACGGGCAGCACTGCGCCTTCGTCAGCTTTCTGCGCTCGCATGCGCAGCCCGGCTGGTTCGACCAGGCGCTGGTGCAGCGCCTGCGCGAGGTGCTGCCCGACCTGGGCCGTGCGCTGCGCCTGCACCGCCGGCTGGCGCCGCAGGTGGCGCTGGCGCACACGCTCGAAGGCATGTTCGAGCAGCTGGACGTGCCGATGCTGTTCCTCGACCGCCGTGGCCAGTTGCTGCGGGCCAACCGGCAGGCGCTGGCGGCCTGCCAAAAGGCCCAGGCCTTGCGGTGCACCGCGGCCGGCAGCCTGATGGCGCGCACCCACCTGGGCTGGCAGCCCCTGTCGCGGCTGATGGCCGGGCTGGATCAGGCGCCCACCGTGCGGCACATGCTGGTGGGCGAAGGTGACATGCCGCTGGCCTTGACGCTGCGCCAGGTGCATGGCCCGGCGCCTGCGCTGCTGGCCGGTACCGACGACGACACGGTGCATGCGGTGGCCACCCTGCGCGCCGCTCCGGCCGACGTGCTGGCGTCACTGGCCCGGCACTACGGCCTGACGCCGGCCGAGGTGCGCGTGGCGCGCCAGGTGCTGGACGGCCTGCCGGCCGAGCGCATCGCCGAGCTGTCGGGCATCAAGGTGTCCACCGTGCGCACGCACATCGGGCACCTGCTGGCCAAGACCGGCGCCCGGCGGCAGACCGAACTGGTGGCCCGGCTGCGCGGCGCCGCAGCGGGCATCAGCGCCTGACGCGCCCTGCCGGTTGGCAGGCGCGGCTCAACCCGCCGGCTGCGCCGTGGCCAGGGCCTGTTCCACCTCGGCGAACAGCACGGCCGGCTCCACCGGTTTGCTCAGCACCTTCAGGCCCGCCTCCTTGGCCGCTTCCAGCCGCGACGCATAGCCGGTGACCAGGATGACCTTCAGCGCAGGGCGCAGCGTGCGCATCTTCAGTGCGAACTGGATGCCGTCCATGCTGCCGGGCATGGCCACGTCGGACACCACCACCGCGTAGCTGGGCGCATCGCCCGCCGTGATGGCCGCCAGCGCGCCGTCGGCATGGGGCGCCCGGTCGACCTGCAGCCCGGTGGAGGCCAGCACCGCCGCATAGGTGGCGGCCACTTCCTCGTTGTCTTCCACCAGCAGCGCACGGCCGTGCAGGGTGGGCGCGCTGTCGGCCACGACGCCACCCGGCTGCGTCGACGGCCTCACGGTGGCGGGCAGCGTCATCGTCACCGTGGTGCCCTGGCCGGGCACGCTGTCGATGGTGGCGCTGCCGCCGGCCTGCACGCAGAAGCCGTGCACCTGGCTCAGGCCCAGGCCGGTGCCCTTGTCCTGCGGCTTGGTGGTGAAAAAGGGCTCGAAGGCCTTGCGCGCCACCTCGGGGCTCATGCCGGTGCCGCTGTCGCGCACCCGGATGCTGACCCGGCCCGGGCCGTCCGCCGAAGGCGGCGTGTCGGTGATCACCTCGATGTGCAGGCTGCCGCCCTGCGGCATGGCGTCGCGCGCATTGACCGCCAGGTTGATCAGCGCCAGCTCCAGCTCGGCGGTGTCGGCCAGCACCGGCATCACCTCGGGCGGCACCTGCAGCGCCAGCGTGACGCGCGCGCCCAGCGTGGTCTTGAGCAGGCTGGCCACCGCGGGCAGCCAGTCCTGCAGCACCACCGGCTCGGGGTTGATCGCCTGCCGCCGCGAGAACGACAGCAACTGCCGCGTCAGCCGCACGCCCGACGCGGTGGCCCGGCCGATGGCCTGCAGCGGGCGGCCTTCGGCCATCTCGGGGTACAGCCGCCGCAGCAGGTGCACGTTGCCGTTGACGATGGCCAGCAGGTTGTTGAAGTCGTGCGCCACGCCGCCGGTCAGGTGCGCCAGCGCTTCCAGCTTCTGCGACTGCAGCGCCGCCTGTTCGGCCTGGGCCCGCAGCCGGATTTCCTCGCGCAGCGCCACTGCCACGGCGGCTTCGTTGCGCGTCTTTTTCAGCGCCACGAAGGACACGTACACCAGCCCCAGCGTCACCGGCCCCAGCACCGCCGCCAGCAGGCCGATGAAGCGCTTCCAGCTTTGCAGGATGGCCTGCTCCGACAGTGAGGTGGACACGTACACCGGCAGCTGACCCACCCGCTGGAAGGCGGCCAGGCGCTGCTGCCCGTCGATGCCCGAGACACCGAACAACACGCCGCTGGCCACGCCTTGGCGGGCCGGCGCCACCAGCGGGCTGGACGAAGGCAGGCTGGGCACCGCCTTGTCCGGCCGCGGCCAGCGCGTGAGCACCTGCCCGTCCTGCAGGTACAGCAAGAAGGTGTTGAGCCCCGGCTCCTGCGTGGCCAGCGAGCTGTAGAACTCCTCGAAGTAGCTGGGCGACAGGCTCACCGAGATCACGCCGGCGAAGCGGCCATCCGGCGCGCCGCGGCGCAGCACCAGGCTGAAGATCGGCTTGCGCTGCAGCTTGCCTTCCACCACGCTGGTGATCTTGAGGGTGTCGCCGGCGGCGATCTGCTGGAACCAGGGCCGGTCGAGCGCCGAGGGGCCGGCCGGCACCGGGTAATGGGTGCTGCTGGCCACCGGTTCGCCATTGGCACTCCAGATCGACACCCCGGCGATGGCGCGCTGGCCTTCCACCACGTCGGCCAGCCGGCGGTAGATGGCGGCTTCGTTGTCGCGCACCTCCACGTCGTCGTGGCCGGCGATGCTGTCGGCCAGCCGCGCCATGTGCTCGGCGGTGCCCAGGGCCTGGCCAGCATGGCGCTCCAGCACCGCCACCACCCGCTTCACGCTGGCGTCGGCGTCCTGGAAGGCGCGCTGATAGCCCCACCAGGCGGCCGCCAGGAAGATGGTGAGCGGAATCGCCGCCGCGCCCCACAACACGGTCTTGAGCCAGCGCGTCAGCGGTGTCTCGCCATGGTCGGCCAGGCCCGAGCGCAGGCCGCTGGCGCCATCACTGCGGGCGCTGCGCAGGCGGCCGCACAGCAGCGCGGTGATCAGCGCCGCGACCGCAAAGGCGCCGATCTGCAGCGGCTGGTCGGCAGGCGCCACCTGGGGCGGCAGCCCGGGCACCCACGTGGCCGCCGCGCACACCGCCGCCGCCAGCGCGCCGGGCCCGCCACCCAGCCGCACCGCCACGATGGCGCAGGCGGGCAGGGCCAGCAGAAAAGGCAGCGCATCGCCCAGCACCGGCTGCATCAGCGCCCGTGCCAGCACCGCTATCAGGCCGGCGGCGATGGCCTGGCTCCAGCGCGACTGCGCGAGGCGGGTCCAGGGGCTGCGCCGGTCAGGGGGCATGGGGTCCATTCACTGCTGGGTGGCTGCGCATGCTAGCCGGTGAGGGGCCAGCCGGCTGCAGTACGCGACCGGGTATCCCGATTGCCCCGCTCACCGCATGCCCCCGACTTCCTCACCCACTGCCACCGCTCTGAACGCCGATGCGGCGCGTGTCCGCCCCGCTCCGTGGGCCGCCCGCTTGCGTCGCTGGCTGGGCTGGGCGGTGGTGCTGGGCGGCCTGGCGGCGGCGCTGGACCTGCTGCTGCAGGCGCCTTTCATGGGCGATCCGCGGGTGCATGGCGCGCTGCTGGGCGGCAGCATGGCGGCGCTGGCCACCGCGCTGGGCACGGTGCCGGTGCTGCTGTCGCAGCAGTTTTCGCAGCGGGCCAACGACTCGATGCTGGGTTTCGGCGCGGGGGTGATGCTGGCGGCCTGTTCGTTCTCGCTCATCATCCCGGCGCTGGCGGCGGCCAGGGGGCAGGGCGCCGGGCCGTGGCAGGCGGGCGGCATGGTGGGCGCGGGGCTGCTGCTGGGCGCGGCGGGCCTGATGCTGATGGACCGGCTGGTGCCGCATGAGCACTTCGTCAAGGGCCTGGAAGGGCCGCGCCGCGACACCACGCGTCGGGCCTGGCTGTTCGTCACCGCGATCGCGCTGCACAACCTGCCCGAGGGCCTGGCCATCGGCGTGGGGTTCGGCGGGTCTGACCACATCGGCGCACAGGCGCTGGCCACCGGCATCGCCATCCAGGACGTGCCGGAGGGCATGGTCATCGCGCTGGCCTTGCGCGGCGTGGGCTACAGCAAGCTGGTGTCGGTGGGCCTGGGCATCGCCTCCGGCCTGGTGGAGCCGGTGGGCGCGGTGTTCGGCGCCGCGCTGGTAAGCCTGGCCACCGGGTTGCTGCCCTGGGGCCTGGCGGCTGCGGCGGGGGCGATGCTGTTCGTCATCAGCCACGAGATCATTCCCGAGTCGCACCGGCAGGGGCATGAGAAGGCGGCGACGACGGGCCTGATGATCGGCTTCGTCTTGATGATGCTGCTGGACACCGCTCTCGGCTAGCCTGCTTCCTTCAACATCGTCTGCGTGATCGCGCGGCCGATCTGCTCGAACATCTCGCCGGCCTGCTTGTTCTCATCCAGGCCTTCGGCGCAGGTGGCCACCACGATGGCCTGGCGGCCGCCGTCCTGCGGGTGGATCACACCCATGTGGCAGGCGCGGCGGTGCTGGGTGCCGGTCTT
>NZ_CAXFDV010000115.1:0-3841 GCF_964001545.1 uncultured Aquincola sp. | reverse complement strand
GTCCAAGAACGCCTCTTCCTCCGGGCTCTGAGGCCACGGACTTTACCAGATAGGTAAAACGCCTAGCGCCGCCCGAACATCATCTGCCGCGCCAGCGCCTTCTTGGCGGGGCCGATCCTGTCCAGCACGGCCAGGCCCAGGCCGCGGGCGGCGGCCAGGCCGGGCCAGGTCCAGGTGAAGCTGCGGGCCAGGAAGTCGGTGGCGGCGATCATGGCCCAGCGGTCGGGGGCGCGTTGCCATTCCACCTTGCGCAGCGCGCCGTCCACGTCGATGGGCTGGCCCGCCAGGCGCGCCGCCTCGCTGGCCTGGCGCAGCGCGCCGGCCAGGGCGTAGGCGTCGCGCAGGCCCAGGTTCAGGCCCTGGCCGGCCACCGGGTGCAGCGTCTGCGCGGCATTGCCGATGCGGATCTGCCGGCCGCGCACCAGCGTGCGCTCGGCCGCCAGGCCCAGCGCAAAGTGCTTGAGCGGCGAGATGGCGGCCAGCCGCCCCACCTCGGCCGGAAACACGGTGTTGAGCACCGCCAGCCGTTGCGCGTCGTCCAGGTCCTTCACCGGGTCGTCGTCGGCCGGCACGCACCACACCAGCGCCGCGCGTTGGCGGCCCTCGGCGTCGGGGCCCAGCGGCAGCAGCGCGGCCGGGCCGTGGCGGGTGAAGCGTTCCACCGCCAGTCCCGGGCGGCCGCCCTGCAGCGTGACGGTGCCCACCCAGGCGGTCTGCCGGTAGTCGTGGGCCAGGCGCTGGCCGGGCGCGGCGGCCACCGCCATGCGGTCGGCGAACACGCCGCCCTCGGCCACGATGGCCAGGTCGAAGGTGTCGGCCACGCCGGCATCGATCTCCACGCCGCCGGGCACGTCCTTCAGCGCCGCCACCGGCGTGCCGAAGCGGGTGTGCAGCCGCTGCGGCGCCTGGGCCACCTCGGCTTCCCAGCGGCGCTGCAGCGGCGCCACCAGCGCGCCGTAGGGCAGCACCGCGCCCAGCATGGCCACGCCCTGGTCGGCGGCCGTCAGCCGCACCTGCGGCACCAGCGCCTGCCAGGCCAGCGTGGGCGGCTGCTGCGACACATGCACTTCGGTGATCGGCTGGGCGCGGCCTTCTTCCCAGGCACCCAGGCGCTGCAGCAGGTGCACGCTGCCCAGCGACAGCGCCAGCGTGCGCGGGTCGGCCGAGACGTCGCGCTCGGCCGGCCGCGCATCGAACAGCGAAACCTGCGCATCGGGCAGGTGGCGGGCGGCCAGCAGGGCCAGCGCCAGGCCTGCGGGGCCGGCGCCGACGATGGCCAGGTGAAGGGGGGAGGGGGTGCTCACGCCGCGTATTATTCGCCGCGACCCCGGGCACCCGCCCCGGCACCAGGAGCGCCACCATGGCCTTGATGGACTTCATCAAGAAACAGTTCATCGACATCATCGAATGGACCGAGCAGCGCGACGGCGTGCTGGCCTGGCGTTTCCCGATGGCCGACCGCGAGATCCAGAACGGCGCCTCGCTCACCGTGCGTGAATCGCAGCTGGCGATGTTCGTCGACCAGGGCCAGGTGGCCGACGTCTTCGGCCCCGGCATGCACCGGCTGACCACGCAGACGCTGCCGGTGCTGACCTACCTGAAGAACTGGGACAAGCTGTTCCAGAGCCCGTTCAAGAGCGACGTGTACTTCTTCGCCACGCGCCAGCAGCTGGACCGCCGCTGGGGCACCAGCCAGCCGGTGACCATCCGCGACAAGGACTTCGGCGCGGTGCGGCTGCGGGCCTTCGGCAACTACGCCTTCCACATCGCAGACTCCAAGCTGTTCCACACCCAGGTCTCGGGCACGCGCGACACCTACACGGTGGACGACCTGGACGGCCAGCTGCGCGGCCTGATGCTGCAGCACATCAGCGACGCGGTGGCCGGCAGCGGCATTCCTTTCCTCGACCTGGCGGCCAACCAGGTGGAATTCGCGACCCAGTTGCGCGAAGCCACCGGCCCCGCCTTCGCGGCGCTGGGCCTGGCGCTGGACAGCGTGACGGTGCAGAACGTCTCGCTGCCCGAAGAGCTGCAGAAGATCCTCGACCAGAAGATCGGCATGGGCATGGTCGGCAATGACATGGGCAAGTTCATGCAGTACCAGACGGCGCAGTCGCTGCCCAAGTTCGCCGAAGGCGCGGCCGCGGGCGGCGGCGTGGTGGGCGATGCGATGGGCCTGGGCGCCGGCGTGGCGCTGGGCCAGGTGATGGCGCAGCAGCTGCAGCAGGGCCTGCAGCCGCAGGCGCCGGCCGGCGCAGCCGCGGTTGCCCCTGCCCCTGCCGCTGCAGCGGGCGTCTCGCCCGACGAGGTGGTGGCCCTGCTGGAGAAGCTGGGTGATCTCAAGGCCAAGGGTGTGCTCACCGACGAGGAATTCAGCGCCAAGAAGGCCGAGCTGCTGAAGAAGCTGGTGTGAACCCGCGCAGCCCGGCCTGGTGACCCCTGCTCCGCAACGCGCCTGGCGCGCGGCCTGCCCGAACTGCGGCGCGCCGGTCGACTTTCGATCCGCGGCTTCGGCCAGCGCGGTGTGCAGCTACTGCCGCAGCACGCTGGTGCGCGATGGCGATGCGCTGCGCCGCATCGGCCAGGCGGCCGAGCTGTTCGACGACCACTCACCGCTGCAGCTGGGCGCAGCCGGCCGCCTGCAGGGCGAGCCGTTCACGCTGGTGGGCCGGCTGCAGATGGCTTACGCCCAGGGCAGCTGGAACGAGTGGCATGCGCTGTTCGACAACGGCCGCTCGGGCTGGTTGAGCGAGGACAACGGCGGCCATGTGTTTGCCTTCGATGCGCCGCCGCCGGCCGATGCGCCGCCGCCCGCGCAGCTGCAGCCGGGCCAGCGTCTGGCGCTGGGCGGCCAGGCCTGGGAGGTGGCCTCGGTGCAGCAGGCCACGGTGCACACCGCCGAAGGCGAGCTGCCGAAACCGCCGGCACTGGCCGCCCGGTTCACCGTGGCGGACCTGCGCAACACCCGCGACGAGGTGGCCACGCTGGACGACCTGGCCGCGCCCACTCTGGGCTGGTCCATCGGCCGGCCGGTGCAGCTGGCGGCGCTGTCGCTCAGCGGCCTGGCATCGGCCAGCGAAAAAACCTGGGCCGGCCGCGCGTTCGAATGCCCCAACTGCGGCGCGCCGCTGCAGGCGCGGCTGGAAAGCACCCGCAGCATCGTCTGCGGCCAGTGCCATGCGGTGGTCGATCTGTCGCAGGGCGTGGGCGCCGACCTGGCGCACTACAGCCAGGCCCAGCCCGAAGGCCATGCCGAGCCGCAGATTCCGCTGGGCAGCACAGGCACGCTGGCGCTTGGCGGCGAAGCGCTGCCCTGGCAGGTGGTGGGCTATGTGGAGCACGCCGAGCTGCCCGACGACCCGGAAGACGAGCAGGCCTTCTGGCGCGAGTACCTGCTCTACCACCGCAGCGCCGGCTTCGCCTTTCTGGTGGATGCGGAAGACGGCTGGAGCTGGGCGCGCCCGATCACCGGTGTGCCCGAGCGGCAGGGCGAGCAGGTGCGTTGGCAGGGCGCGAGCTACCGGCCGCTGTACACCTACACCGGCACCGTGACCTATGTGCTGGGCGAGTTCTACTGGCGCCTGCAGCGCGACGAGCGCACCCGCAACACCGATTACCAGGGCGTGGGCGCGCAGGCGCGGCGCCGGCTCAACCGCGAGGCCGCCGGCCAGGAGGTGACCTGGTCGGCCGGCGAGGCGCTGGAAGCCGCGGTGGTGGCGCGTGCCTTCGGCCTGCCCGACGACCGGTTGGCCGCGCTGCAGCGCGACGGCGCGCCGCTGCTGCAGTTCAGCGTGAAAAGTGGCGGCGGCCTGCTCAAGCCGCTGCTGATCTTTGCGCTGCT
>NZ_CAXFDV010000114.1:0-4648 GCF_964001545.1 uncultured Aquincola sp. | reverse complement strand
GGCCGATGCGGCGCTGCCGCCCTGCGACGCGGTCTGGCTGCCCGGCGGCTACCCCGAGCTGCACCTGGACGCGCTGGCCGCCAACCTGCCGATGCAGCAGGCCTTGCGCGCCCACCAGGCCGCGGGCCGGCCGCTGCTGGCCGAATGCGGCGGCCTGCTGGTCCTGCTGCAAGGCCTGACCGACGTACAGGGCCGCCGCCAGCCCATGGCCGGCCTGCTGCCCGGCGAGGCGGTGATGCAAAGCCGCCTGGCCGCCATCGGGCTGCATGAAGCGGCCTTGCCCGAAGGCACGCTGCGCGGCCACAGCTTCCATTACTCGCGGCTGGAAACGCCGCTGGCGCCGTTCACCACCACCCGGCCTGCGCGCGCCGGCCGCACCGGTGAGGCGGTGTTCCGCCAAGGCCGGCTGACGGCCAGCTACTTCCACGCGTACTTCCCTTCCAACCCCGCGGCGGCCTGTGCGCTGCTGCGGCCTTGAACCTGTCCAACCCGAGGAGAGACCCATGCACATCGAACCCGGCCTGCTGGCCGCCCCCAAGCTGATGGCCGCGAACGTGGCCGCCGTGGCCCTGCTGGCCGTGCATGCACCGGCCTGGCTCAAGCAGCCGAAGCTGTGGCTGCGCACGGTGCTGGCGGCGCTGTTCTTCACGCTGTTCATGCAGTCGTTCCACCGGCCGGTGGGCCCGTCGGAGCTGCACTTCGTCGGCGCCATGCCCATCTACCTGCTGCTGGGCTGCCTGCCCACGCTGTTCGGCTTCGGCCTGGGCCTGCTGCTGCAAGGCCTGTGGTTCGAGCCGCAGGACCTGGTGCACCTGTCGGTCAACTTCCTGTCACTGGCGGTGCCGCTGCTGGCCCTGCACCACACGCTGGGCCGCCGGCTGGCGCAAGGCGCGCTGTCGGTGCGTGACGTGCTGAAGCTGGACGCGGCCTACTACGCCGGCGTCACCGCGATGGTGGGCTTCTGGCTGTCCATCGCCAACGACGCCACGCCGCTGGCCGATTGGGCGATGTTCGCGGCCTCGTACCTGTCGTTGGTGGTGCTGGAGCCGGTGTTCACCGTGCTGGTGGTCAAGGGCGTGCAGGCGGTGCGCATGCAGCGCTGGGCCCGTGCCTGCTTCGACGAACGGCTGACCGCCGCTTGAGCATGCCGGGCACGGTGTGGTTCGTCGGTGCCGGCCCCGGTGATCCGGAGTTGATCACCGTCAAGGGCCGGACGTTGATCCAGCAGGCGGGCGCCATCCTGTTCGCTGGCTCGCTGGTGGATGAAGCGGCCACGCGCTGGGCGCCGCCCGGCTGCGTGATCGCCGACAGCAAGGGCATGACGCTGGACGAGATGTCGGCCTGGCTGATCGAGCAGGCCGGCCGCTGCGCCACCGTACTGCGGCTGCAGACCGGCGACCCTGCGCTGTACGGCACGTTGATCGAGCTGGTGCAGCCGCTGGACGCGGCCGGCGTCCCCATCGGCGTGGTGCCGGGCGTGTCGTCGGCCATGGCCTCGGCCGCCGCCGCGGTGGAAAGCTTCACCCTGCCTGAGGTCACGCAGACCACCATCTTCACCCGGGTGGAGGGCCGCACGCCCATGCCCGAAGGGGAAGACCTGGCCGCGCTGGCCGCGCACCGCAGCACGCTGTGCATCTTCCTGTCCATCACATTGCTGCACAAGGTGGAAGCCGGGCTGCGCGCCGCCGGCTGGCCGGAAGACGCCCCCGTGCTGGTGGTGCACAAGGCCAGCTGGCCGGGGCAGCAACGCATCGTGCGCGGCACCGTGGCCACCATCAAGCAGCTGTGCCGGGAGGCCGGCATCGTCAGCCAGGCCATGGTGATCGCCAGCCCCACGCTGGGCGCGCGCCACTGGCCCGAACTCACCAAGTCGCGGCTGTACGACGCCGCCTTCACCCACCGTTTTCGCCGCGCCAGCGCGCCGGAGGCCTGAGATGACCGACAACCCCATCCACCTGGATGCCCACACCACCGTGCTGCTGGTGGGCCATGGCTCGCGCGAAGACAGCGGCAACGAAGAAATCCGCCAGTTCGTCGCGCAATGGCGCGCGCGGCAGCCGGGCTGGCGCATCGAGCTGTGCTTCATCGAGTTTGCGCCGCCCAGCCTGCACGACGGCCTGGTGGCGGCCGCCCGCGGCGCGCAGCGGGTGCTGGTGCTGCCGCTGATCTTGAACGCCGCCGGCCACGTGAAGATGGAGATCCCCGAGGCCATCGAGCATGCGCGTGAACATGCGCCGGGCGTGGAGTTCCTGTACGGCCCGCACCTGACGGCCTGCGACCCCATCCTCACCATCCTGCAGCGGCGGCTGCGTCGCGCGATGCTGGCGCTGGACATGCCCGACCCCACCACCACCGGCGTGGTGCTGCTGGGCCGCGGTTCTTCCGACCGCGGCGCCAATGGCGACATGGCCAAGATGGCGCGCTGGCTGTTCGAGTCGGGCGACCATGAGCTGGTGGAGCTCGCCTTCACCGGAATCGCCTGGCCGCGGCTGGAGCGGGTGGTGCAGCGGCAGGTGCTGCTGGGCATGCGCCAGGTGGTGGTGCTGCCTTACTACCTGTACACCGGCACGTTGATGGAGCGCATCCACCGCCAGGTGGCCCACCTGCAGCAGCAATATCCGCAGGTGCGCTTCCACGGCGGTACGCATTTCGGCTTCGAGCCGGAGATCTTCGCGCTGCTGGAGCAACGGGTGGCCGACCTGCTGGCCGGCGTGCCCGACAGCAAGCTGCCCTGCGACGGCTGCCGCTTCCGCGAGCTGGCGCACGAGGCCGGGCATGGGCATTCGCACGAGCACACCCATGCGCACACGCATGCGCCCGCAGTGGCGCCGGTGCTCGTTGATGCCCATGAGCATGTGCACGCGCACGACCATGCGCACCACCATGCGCACGAGCACCCCCACGCCCCCCAGCCCGCCTGAGCGCCGATGAGCACCGTCAACACCGTCACCGAGCAGCTCACGCCGGCCGGCCAGGCCATCGAGCACGACAGCTTCGCCATCATCGATGCCGAGGTGGGCCCACATGCCTATACAAGTGCCCAGTGGCCGGTGGTGCGGCGGATGATCCATGCCAACGCCGACTTCGACTTCAACGGCCTGACCGACTTCCACCCGCAGGCGGTGGCGGCCGGCATCGCGGCCATCTGCCGCGGCGGCACGCCGGTGGTGGCCGACGTGGAGATGATCTGCTCGGGCCTCAGCAAGCCTCGGCTGGCCCACTTCGGCATGGCGGCGCACCAGTTCATCAGCGATGAAGACGTCATCGCCCAGGCCCGGGCCGAGAACAGCACCCGTGCGGTGCAGGCCATGCGCAAGGCCTGGCGGCAGGGGCTGCTGGAAGGTGGCATCGTCGGCATCGGCAATGCCCCCACCGCGCTGCTGGAGCTGGTGCGGCTGGTGCGTGAAGAAGGCGTGCGCCCGGCGCTGGTGGTGGGCATGCCGGTGGGCTTCGTCTCGGCCGCCGAGTCGAAGGACGCGCTGGCCGAGCTGGCCGACGTGCCCTGGATCGTGATCCGCGGCCGCAAGGGCGGCTCCACGCTGGTGGTGGCGGCGCTGCATGCGCTGCTGTCGCTGGCCGAGGCCGAAGAACGCGGATGAAAGATGGCGCCAAGCCCCGCGGCACCCGCACCGGTTTCACCACCGGCGCGTGCTCGGCCGCGGCGGCGCGGGCGGCGGCCATCGGCCTGGTGGAAGGCGCCGTGCCGCCCCACATCGACTGCCTGCTGCCCAATGGCGACACCGTGCGCTTCGAGGTGCACGACGGCCGCTGCGATGCCCACAGCGCCCATGCCATGGTGGTGAAGTTCGCGGGCGACGACCCCGATTGCACCGACGGCGCCCACCTCACGGCCGACCTGCGCCGCCTGCCCGGCCAGGCCGGCGTGGTGCAGCTGACCGGAGGGCCGGGCGTGGGCACCGTCACCATGGCCGGCCTGGGGCTGGCCGTCGGCGGCCCGGCCATCAACCCGGTGCCCCGCCGCAACATCGAAGACAACGTGCGCGCGGTGGGGGAAGAACTGCTGCTGCACGACGGGCTGGAAGTGTGCATCTCGGTGCCGCAGGGCGTGGAGATGGCGCGCAAGACGCTGAACGCCCGGCTGGGCATCCTGGGCGGCATCTCCATCCTGGGCACCACCGGCATCGTCAAGCCCTACAGCACCTCGGCCTACCGGGCCAGCGTGGTGCAGGGTGTGCAGGTGGCGGCCACGCTGGCCGCGCAAACCGGCCGCAGCGTGGTGGTGCTGACCACCGGCGGCCGCACCGAGCAGTTCGCGATGCGTGAACACCCCGAGCTGCCGCCCGCCGCCTTCGTGCAGATGGGCGACTTCCTGCGCTATGCGCTCGATGAAGCGGTGGCACAGGGCATCGGCCAGGTGGTCATCGGCGGCATGGTGGGCAAGCTCACCAAGATCGCCCAGGGCGAGACCATCACCCACGCCAACCGCGCCGAAGTGGACACCGAACTTCTGGCCCGCCTGGCCGCCCGCGTGGGCGCACCGGCGGCCGACTGCGCCGAGATCGCCGCTGCTGAAACCGCCCGCTTCGCGGCCGAGCGCATGCAGGCACTGGGGCTGCTCGAAGCCTTTCATGCCGCGCTGGCGCAGGAGGTGGTGAACACCCTGACCGCGCCCGACCGCTACGGCCAG